>NZ_JAUCAP010000119.1:0-4724 GCF_030361045.1 Lentilactobacillus sp. TOM.63 | reverse complement strand
AATTAACCACCAGTCTGCAAATGGTCGTTTTAGCGTTTTTAGCACTATTACTTAAGAGATTTTAGACAGCTTCTAAGTAATGACAATATGGTAGTGATCAAGAGGTACAGCAGAGGCCGTTAAAGCATTAATATTAAAGCCTTGAATTGTCAAATTAAGTGCAACAGTAACAAGCATTATGATCATCTTTTTATACATACAAGTTTCCTCATTCACAAAAAAGTTACATCCATTCAAGATGTATCTACTTTAACACTTAAATGTAATAACTAAAGAGCTAAGTACAAAATTAAGTTATTGGTTTTTAATGAAAAGTATTAAAATGGTCGGGAAATAATTGGCTACGAAATTACGATTCATAGAAAAAATATCAAATGCTGTAAGAGATTGTCCAATATCCATGATTATTGATAAACTTCTGTGTAAAAAAGTGAATTTGATCCATGAAAAATTATCCCAGCAATATTACCTGGCAACAATTTGTTTTAGATATCCTATTAGTGTGGCACTTGATTTGACAATTGAGGAATTACTTTTTATTTTGATCTTTAGATTTAACGGGCAAAGTGGCAATTCCAACGCCGATTGCAACAGCAAAAACGGTCTGAATTAAATCATGGCTTTGATTTTCAAAAACTGCATAATAAACAGCAAATAACCCAATCGCTAGTAAATACCGTAAAATATAGATCAAGGCTCTTTTACTCATCAGAAACTGCCTCCCATAACAAACGATATCTATTTTTATTTAGGTTCTCTATCTAGATTATGTGTGATTTTCACATTTCTGCTTGTACCTAGGGGTTGCGACGCTTTTTGCCCATATTTTCCCCGTAAATAAACGTCAGTTGCTTTCACATCAAGCGTAGATAGATATAAACGGTTGGGTTCATCTTTTTTAGTTCGGGGATTAAAAACTGGTTGTTTTTGTATCAGCAAATGAGCAGCTGCGAGTTCTCTTTTTATTTTGACGACTTTCTGATTCTTGCAATTAAGTAAATTTCCTAATTCCTGATTCGAAAAAATAAAGTAGACGTGCCCTTCCTCATCAACCCAGTGATTGCGTAAGGCATACTCTAATCGGTCTTTCAGTACCATATAGGCCAATTTGGCTCCACTACTTAAATATCGATATTGTTCGCCGTACATCAATACTTTTGGAAACTGAAAGAATGAGGCTTCGTAAACATTGTTAACCTCGTAATAATTGAAATTATCGAATTCTTTCATCATATAAGCCCCGTTTCTATATCCAACTCATGTTAATTCAAAAGATCGCTGCTAAAACACCTAACTTGCTTTGCTAAGATTAAAAACTTGGGGAACCCTTTGAATTAACATGATACCAATTCAAAAGGTTCTCGATACTTGGCATGGATGTAAGCTAGTTCCTGAGACAACTTTTAAGAGAGGGTATAATAAGTCAATCGTCTCTTAAAAGAAAGGAATTTTTACATGCCAACTCATTACGACAAAGAATTCAAACAAAACATTATCAACCTCTATAAACAAGGTGAATCTGCTGCTCAACTTGCCAGAGAATATGGCATTGGCTATTCCACCGTTCATAAGTGGATTCAGTCCCAAACTCAAAACAAGTCAGGTAAGACTCCTGATGAGATTAAAGCAATGGAGAAACGCTTAGCTGCTTTATCCGAGGAGAACGAAATCTTAAAAAAAGCCCTCGGCTTCCTTGCGCAGAGATAACCGATATCTTTGATTATATCCAACAAGAAAGCCAAAATTACCAGGTAACTAAGATGTGTCGAGTCATCGGGGTTTCAAGAGCGCATTACTATCGCTATAAAGCCCACAAGCCCTCAAAAAGGAGTCTGGAAGATAAAGATCTGAAACAGCGGATTTTCCGCATCTTCGTTGAATTCAAACAAAGATATGGCGTCATGAAGATTCAATATGAATTAAGTAAAGAACTTCAACCCCTGCAGCGCCGCTGCAGTCCTCGCCGAGTCTCTCGGCTCATGAAGGAGATGGATATTCACTCGATTACCATCAAGAAGTGGAAGGCCACCTCTTCCTCCAAACAAGCGATTCAACAGCGTCCCAATCTGCTTAAGCAGGATTTCTCCACCACTGGCTTAAATCAGAAATGGACAACTGATATTACTTATATTCAGACTAAGCGTGATGGTTGGTGTTACTTATCAACCATCATGGATCTGCACTCCCGTCGGATTATCGGGTATTCCTTTTCTAAAAAAATGGATACCAAGCTGATCATGAAGACGCTTGAGAGCGCCGTCCAGAATCGGACAGTTACTGAGGGCCTCATCATTCACAGTGACTTAGGTACGCAGTACACCAGCGATAAATATAACAAACGCTTAAATGAACTACATATCCGCCACTCGTATAGCCGTAAGGGCTGTCCTTATGACAACGCCCCAATGGAATCTTTCCATGCTTCACTCAAAAAGGAATGTGTTTATCCAATTCCAGTTTTTGAAAATTACGAAGCGGCAGCTTCAGTCCTCTTTGAATATGTTCATTCCTTTTACAATAGGAAGAGAATTCATAGTTCACTCAGCTACCAACCCCCCTTACAAGTTGAAATTGCAACGATTGCGAACCAGATGGCCGCCTAATTTAATGCTTTCCATGGTTCAAATAAGTTATTAATCGAAATTAATGATTTATTTGAGCTGTGGAAGCTAAACGCGGTTCTTGATCTCTCTTAAAATCTGTCTCAAATATTGACTTCAATCCAAAAATTGGTTAGTAGACTTTTACAAACAACGAGATTGGTATAAGTACACTCCTCCAGTTAGGCTAAATTATTTGACCGAAGAGGTTGGTGAACTGTCAAGAGCAATCCGTTCAATTGAATTCGGTCGCGATCATCCAGGTGAGCGCAAGCTATCAACCTATGAAAAGTTTGATAACTTAAACGAAGAACTTGCAGACGTCATTGACCAAGTACTGATAATTTGTAGTCAATACGACATTGACCCCACATCCTTAATGGAATATAGCGAGCGGAAGCTAAATAAACGTTTCGAATCAAATCAAGGTGCTTAATGGAAAGTTGCTACGGTAGGCATCAGACTCATTTGATCCTCCCTACTCACTTTTTTGTTATAATAAAGTTATACAAACAAATGGAGCGTGACATAAATGACAAAACTAATTACACTGAAAAACTTGCCGAAGACACTGACTCCGAATGAAGATGTACTCACCTTGAGTATTAATTTAAATAAATTAAAATACCAACAAGATGAGCGTCTGCACTTAAAGAGTGCGCTTACAGAAATTAAAAAATATTCTATGGACCACCCTGAATTAAACTATAAAGAGCTTGAACGTCAGGTAGGCAACTTGATTGATCAGAACCTACCATACCAAGGGATAACGTTATTCATTCAAGGTAATACTTTAGAGTTGTTCGTTTTACCACGGACAACTGTTGACGAAGTAAAGTTAACAATTAGCAAATCTCCCGACTTACTATCTATTTTACGTGAGCAACCAAACAAGATGTATTACTTGTTAGCGTTAGAGGGAACATCATTCAGACTATTCAAAATTGTTGATAAAACAGTTGCACCCGTGAAATTAGATGCAGACGCCCCAACCGACCTAGTGGAAACATTAGGATCAGAAAAACGTGGTGGTGAACTTAACTTTATTGGTCAAGGTGGTTCAACAACTTTCCATGGCCACAATGAAACAAGCAAGGAAAAACAGATTGATTTAGAGCGTTACTACCGCGAAATCAATAAGTATCTGGTTGAAACTATTGACTTAACTGTTCCAATCGTCTTAATGGGATTACCTAAAAATCTGGCATTATTCAAACGAATTTCAGAAAAGCTGTCTCTATCTGAAATTCAAATTAGCAAATCCCCAACGGACTTAACAAATGCCCAAATTGAAAAGACCACTAGCAACGAAATCAGTGAACAAGAGGTTGAAACAATCACTGACGATGTTGCTGCCATTAATAACAAGCGGGTATTAACTGACACAGCTGAAATTGACCAAGCAATTGATACAAACCAACTAAACAAGCTGATTGTTAACGTTGGTAACCTATCCAATAGCGTCGATGACCACCTATACAATGACATCAACCGAATTATCTCTCGTGCCTTAAAGATTAACAGTCAGGTGGTTGTTCTTAAACAAGAAGAACCACAATCACCAGCCTTATTGGAAGCAACAACTTATTAATCGAAAAGCTCACAGAGCACGCCTAAACGGGGCTGTTCTGTGAGCTTTTTGATGACTTGCGAAAACCACCAAAAAATAATAAACTAAGGGTCTATTATTTTTTGGAGAGTCGATAATGAAAAAGCTGATATTTTCAATCTGGGCAATTGCCCTGTTAATCATCGCAGGTACCCTAACTGTACTCGCAAGTAAAACAAATTCCGACACTCAGTCTAACCAACAATTAGCACCCCAAACTCAAACCAAGCTAATCAATATCGCAGATAAAGCATTAACAAAACGCGAGGCAAAGCAAACTCGAATCGTCTATGTTGGCAAAGTAGTCAGACATCACCAGAAGTTCTATTTACTTGCTGGGATCAAACGCCAGACTGGTAAACGTGTCTCAACAAAACCAGATTCAATTTGAAATTTCTTTATCAACGAAAGTTTTAATCCTAAAGGCGGTCAGGGAGTCTTAGAAGCTGTCTAAAATCTCTTAAGTAATAGTGCTAAAAACGCTAAAACGACCATTTGCAGACTGGTGGTTAATT
>NZ_JAUCAP010000118.1:0-4772 GCF_030361045.1 Lentilactobacillus sp. TOM.63 | reverse complement strand
AGATAAAAACATACCCGTCAGTTTTCGAAAAAACACGAAAACTGACGGGCTTTTAATGAACTATGAATAATTCAGGAGGAATTAGTTCGATTAAAATACCAGCTTATCCAAATCCTTCTAAAAGTTATCCATATATGTCCATAAAGCAAATCCTTTTATGACCCATTCTTAGTTCGCCATTGACGAGGAGACTCACTGTTCCAACGCTTGAACTGCCGGCTAAAGTTAGCTAGATTAGTATAACCAAGAGCGGTGCTAATATCACTAATTGAATATTGTGGTTTCATAAGTAGCTTTTTGGCTTCATTAATTTTTAGCCGAGATAAATATTCTCGTGGAGAAATTCCATAGGTTTTTTTAAAGACACGGAACCCATAACCGTCACTAATCCCGACTTGATTGATTGCCTGCTCTACTAATCCAGTGCCTTCATTGCTAAGGTAACCATTTTTTATATAACTAATAACTTGATCAGTTACTGTGTTTTTTAGGAAGTCAGCAATAATTCGGGAATATTCCGTTGAAGTTGAAGAATCTGAGCTGGTTTGTTGCATAGTCGCATTGTAAAAGAGTTGTAGGATTTTGGAAAGCTCAATCTGAATAATCATCTTGGTGTTGAAATCGTAGTTAGCTTTATGAATGAGCCCATCTAAAGTCTGTAAATGAGGAGTCAGATCCTTGCACAACGAGGATTGAGCAGGGTGGTAGTATGCCAATCCGTGAATTAGCTGAACTTTAAGCTTGGGATCATCAATGTCAAAATGAAAACAGAAGTAGGTTAAATCTTTACCAGCCGACATCTTGTGAATGAACTCTGGTGGAATTAAGAAAAAGTCTCCTTGGTGTAGTTCATAATCACGATGTTGAATTTGAATGTTTTCGATGCCTTTAATGATGTAGATGCATTCAAATGCATAGTGTTTTTCGATTGGAACTGTCCAATTATTTGCAACTTTTTGTTCATGTGCACCAAAGAAGGTCAAATTCCAATCGATGACAGGTAATCGCTTGGCGTTCTTAAGGAAGTCCATGATTTTCTCCTTTTAAATTTAAATTAGATTCATTATATGTCATATTTGGATAATTACAAGTTTGATTAGGCGATATATTTTTTTATCCTAATATTGCATACTGAAGGCTGTTTAGAAAGCGCTTACTAAAACGAAAGAATCAGGAGGCTTTACATGTCATTTAAAAAGATTCTTTATGGAACGGCTTATTATTATGAATATCTTCCGTATGACCGTCTTGACGAGGATATTAAAATGATGCTTGCAGCGAAAATAAATGTAGTCCGTATCGGCGAAAGTACGTGGAGCACATATGAACCAGAAGATGGCAAGTTTGATTTTTCAAAATTAGACAAAGTCTTAGATGCAATGCACAAAGCTGGTATTAACGTCATTGTTGGTACGCCAACTTATGCAATTCCTAGTTGGTTGGCACGTAAATATCCTGAAGTAATGGTCCAAGTATCTGGTCATAGGAAGGCTTACGGTGCTCGTCAAATTTTTGATATCTCTAATCCTATTTTTCTAAAATATGCTGACCGAATTATTCGCAAGATGATTAGTCATGTTGCCAACCATCCCGCTGTTATTGGCTATCAGGTTGATAACGAAACTAAGCATTATGGGACATCTAGCAGTAACGTTCAACAAGGATTTGTACAATTTATGAAACATCGCTTTAATGGAGATTTGGACGCATTAAATCAAGAATTTGGATTAGATTACTGGAGTAACCGTATTAACGCATGGGAAGATTTTCCCTCAATGGACGGAACGATTAATGGGAGTTTACAGGCCGAATTTGAGCAATATCGTCGTGATTTAGTTAACCAGTATTTGAAATGGCAAGTTGAGCTGGTTAATGAATATAAATTATCAGATCAGTTTGTAACTCATAACTTTGATTTTGAATGGCGCGGGTATTCCTACGGTATTCAACCAGATGTGGATCATTTTAAAGCTAGTGAGCCATTGGATTACGCAGGGGTTGACATTTACCATCCATCTCGTAAGCACTTAACTGGAGCAGAAATTTCGTTTGCTGGCGACGAAATGCGAACGCTCAAGAATGACAATTATTTAGTTCTAGAAACTCAAGCCCAGGCTTTCAAACAACAAGTTCCATACCCCGGGCAATTGAGACAGCTTGCTTTTAGCCACATTGCTTCAGGGGCTAATATGGTTGAATATTGGCATTGGCATTCCATCCATAATTCCGCTGAAACCTATTGGAAGGGCATCTTGAGCCATGATTTTCGTCCTAACCCTGTTTACAACGAGGTCAGTCAGACGGGCGCTGAGTTAGATCGATTGTCACCACATTTGGTTAATTTGAAATCAACCGCTGAAGTTGCATTCTTAGTTAGTAACCAAAGTCTCACTGCAATGAAAAATTTTCCATTTTCTGATAAGCATAATTACAATGATGTCTTTCGATCTTTGTATGATGAATTTTATAAATTAAATATTCATACTGATATTTCTGATGAACACCATATTAATCTTAGCAAGTATAAGTTAGTCGTTGTGCCACTACTATATAGTATTAGCGATCAATTTCTTGAAAAGTTGAATGAATATGTCAAAAACGGTGGTCATGTTATTTATACATTTAAATCTGGTTTCACTGATGAACATGTCAAAGTGAGGACTGTTCCCCAGCCAGGAATCATTAGTGAAGCCTGTGGCATTCACTATGAACTGTTTGTAGATCCTGATGGCTGTGAGTTAGTCCCAGAAGATAAAACAATCAGTAAAGAAAGTGATCTGGGCTTAAAGGATTGGATGGAATTATTAATTCCTGACACGGCACAAATCATTGCAAAGTATGATGATCCAAACTGGAAAGATTATGCCGCAATCACTAAAAATAAATTTGGACAAGGCTCAACGATCTACATTGGATGTTATCCATCACAAGGAGTTCTTCATCAACTTATCAAAAATTATGTAGATGAACTCGGAATACAAAGAACTGAAGAAACTTTTCCGATCATTATTAAGCAGGCTAAAAACGAGCTGGGTAAACAAATCACCTTTTACTTTAACTATTCCAGTCAAAAGCTAACTATTCAAGATATTAAGGCGGGGACTGAATTAATTAAGGATCGTCAAGTTTCCGGGCAAATTAATATCGATCCATGGGGAGTATTGGTGGTCGAGGGTCAGTAAACACTCTGAAAGTGGTCAAACAAATGATTAACTAATAAAAAGAAGGAGAATTAATGAATAATCAAGTTAGTACTATCTTAAATAAGTTAACGGTTAGAGAGAAAGCATCGCTAGTAAGTGGTAAGGAGTTTTGGTACACAGAGCCAATCGATCGTTTAGGAATCAAAAGTATCATGATGACTGATGGTCCTTCAGGATTAAGAAAGCAAGCTGATACCTCGGATGCTTTAGGCCTTAATAAAAGTGTTGAGGCTGTTAGCTTCCCTGCTTCCGCTTTAACGGCAAGTTCATTTGATCGCGCACTCTTAACTCAATTGGGAAAGCATTTGGGAATCGCTGCCAAGGCTAATGATGTTGCTGTTTTATTAGGCCCCGGAATTAATATGAAGCGTAGTCCCTTAGCTGGTAGAAACTTTGAGTATTTTTCAGAAGATCCGTTGGTGGCTGGAGAACTAGGAAGTGCTTATGTAAATGGTGTTCAATCCGAAAATGTTGGTGTCAGCTTAAAACATTTTGCGGCAAATAATCGGGAGAATCAGCGCTTTACAGTTTCTTCAGACATGGATGAACGGACATTAAGGGAAATTTATCTGTCAGCATTTGAAAATGTTGTTAAAAATGCTCATCCAGCCACTTTGATGTGTTCATATAATTCAATTAATGGTTCTTTGAATTCTGAAAACAAGTGGCTATTAACTAAAATTTTACGTGATGAGTGGGACTTTCAAGGCTTGGTAATGTCTGATTGGGGCGCAGTTGCCGATCACGTTAGGGCGATAAAAGCTGGTTTAGATTTGGAAATGCCAGGGAAAGGAAAATCGTCTATTAATGAAATTGTCGATGCAGTAGAGAGTGGTATGTTGGCCGAATCTGAGTTAGACAAAGCTGCTCGACGGGTATTGAATCTGATCCATACCTATAGTAAAGACAGCAATGATGCAGTAAATTATCAAAAGGAAAAACAGCATGAATTTGCCCGCAAAACGGCTGAGCAAAGTATGATTTTGTTGAAGAATGAGGATCAAGTATTGCCGCTAAAAAGCACCGATACTGTTGGAGTGGTTGGTGAGTTGGCTGCCAAGCCTCGCTACCAAGGTGGTGGCAGTTCCCACGTAAATGCATTTAAAGTGACTACCCCGCTGAGTGTTGTTCAACAGATCAATCCTGATTACCAGTATGCTCAAGGATATACATTGAATGGTACAGATACAAAAGAATCACTGTCCGATGAAGCAATTGAATTGGCAAAAAACGTCAATAAAGTTATTGTTTTTGCGGGTCTCCCTGAAGAAGACGAATCAGAAGGCTTTGATAAAGTACGAATTGATCTGCCTGAGAACCAAAATGAGTTGATTAAAAAACTCTCGGAAGTTAATCCCAATATTGTGGTGGTTCTTCAAAATGGTTCTGCAGTAACAATGCCTTGGATTAAGAACGTTAAAGGTGTCCTTGAAACATACTTGGCTGGCGAGGCAGTGGGCGAGGCTACTTGGAATATCCTAAATGGTGTCGTGAGAGCGTAAAATATCTTGTGTAAATGCATAAAAGATTTCTGAATTGTATAGAAATAGGGAATGCCTTCCCTTATGA
>NZ_JAUCAP010000117.1:0-4796 GCF_030361045.1 Lentilactobacillus sp. TOM.63 | reverse complement strand
CTCACAAAGGCATCTTTGGGGCTAAAGCTATCCCCGGTGTACAATGTCAAATCTTTAACATTCACTGCGGTTTGATTGGCCAATACAGTGATCTTGGCGGTCTTTGTAATCGAACCCACTTGGTAAGTAACGTTGTAAACACCTGGGGTACCGGTCTTAACCGTGTCACCACCAATTTTAACGTCCGTAAAGTCAACGGCGTTGCCGTCTTTGTCCTTAGCACTCACAAAGGCATCTTTGGGGCTAAAGCTATCCCCGGTGTACAATGTCAAATCTTTAACATTCACTGCGGTTTGATTAGCCAATACGGTTACTTTGGCCGTAGCGGACTTATCACCCATTGTAAAGGTAACATCATAAGTATCGGCTTTAGACGTATCAACGTTGCCGGAAACCTTCAAGCCAGCCTTTACCGCATCGTCATAATTGGGATAACTAATTCCGTCACGGCCAGTAGCCGATACGAACAAATCTTTAGGAGAGTAAGTATCACCCGTATAATAGGTCTTGTTTTGGGCTTGAACGGCCGCCTTACTTGGTTCAATTGTTAAAGTTACCGTGTAACTTTTGCCGTCATAAGTAAAGGTAAGGGTATAGGTTTTAGCAGTATTCGTATCAGCAGGCATTCCAGTGATTTTCAAGGAACCATCCTTAACAGCATCTGATGGTTGAATTGAGTCGCCATCAGCATTAGTTATAGATTTAACGAAACTGGTTGGATCAAAATCAGCACCATTAGCAATAGTTTGATCTCCAGTTAATACAAGTGATGACTTATTAGGTTTGGGAACATAAGTCTCGGTGGCTGTAGGATGATTTGGATTATTTTTTTCATATAGACTAACTAGTTCAGCGGGTGAAAAAGTTTTGCCCTTAGGATCCTCATCAGTACCATCACCAACCGCCTGCCATTGATCTGCCCCTTTAGGTTTCTCCAAGCCTGCATCGGCCGTTAAGTATACTTTAGGGCCAAGCACCAGCTTACTTAAGCTGGAATCACCGGTAAATAAATCTTTAGTGGTAGTAACATTACTAGTATCCCAATTAGATAAATCAATTGATTGTAAGGCAGGATCGTCAGAAAAAGTATGCTGCATAGAAGTCGTATTGCTAACATTTATTTGATCCAAGTGATTAATACTGGTGACATTCTTAAAGCCCTGAAATAAATAATCGATATTAACATCAGCAGTCTTTGGACTCAGTATGGAGATATACGTAGTGACACTATCTCGATTAAGTCCTAGATATAAAATTTTATTAAAATCATCATTTCCTGCAATGCTAGTACCAGTAACAAATAACGAACCATCAGAGTACAAAGTCCAATAGGCACCTGATTTGTAATTCTGATTTACCGCACCATTTGGATTCTGAGCAGTTGCTCTTTGACTGTTTAGTTGCTGCGTTCCATTCGTATTAGAATTATTCACAACATTTAAAGCATTTCCCGCTGTCATTAAGTTGGCAAGATTATGGGCGGTTTGCGTACTCGTACCATTATCAGTATTGGCATTTTTGGCGCGAGCCGCTGACCCATTGAACGTCAATCCAGCTAGCACTAGCGCACATACTGACAGCTGACGAACAAGTTGTTTCTTATTCATTGCTTTATCCCCTTTTGTGTTCCTTTCATTGTGTTCCGCACGAAACATCATAATATACCTAAATAAGTATATCACGTGTGTAATCATGGAAGGCAATGTTTTGGATAAGTTTAATTTTAATCTTTCGCAATTTTTCTTAATCAAGGGGGGGGGTGTCATTTGCTAAATATTACGCTAAGGTACTAATCCTTTTTTTAATGGGGGAAAAAAACTGAGATAAATTTCCAAAAAGCGGAAATTTATCTCAGTTTATTTTTTCGGCGAGGCGTATGTCCCAACCTCTTTAATCAGTAACCAGTATTTAACTTAATTACTTCTTAAGGCCTTCCCACTTCCAGTTAACAACTTCTGGAAGATCAGTACCTTCTTGACGAATGTAAGCATTGTGCTTATCAACCGTATCATTCATACGTTGGATGAAGTAACTACCCTTAACTGAGTAAGCTGGAATATCTTGAACAGCTTCCTTAGCAAGATCGAAACGATCCAATTGGTTCAAGACACGCATGTCAAATGGTGTTGTGATATCACCATTCTCACGATAGCCATGAACATGAAGATTGTGGTTGTGACGATCGAAGAAGATATCTTTGATTAATCCTTCGAAGCCATGGAATGCGAAGATAACTGGCTTGTCAGTAGTGAACAAGTTGTCAAATTCTTCATCACTCAAGCCACGAGGGTCAACCTTAGGTGAACGAAGCTTCAATAGATCAACAACGTTGATATAACGAATCTTCATTTCTGGGAATTCCTTGTTCAAGATTGAGATAGCAGCCAATGCTTCCAAGTTAGGTTCTGAACCTGCGGCAGCAAAGACAACATCTGGTTCTTGACCTTGGTCAGTTGATGCCCAATCGATGTAGCCAAGACCATTCTTAACAAGGTTTTGAGCTTCATCCATTGTGTACCATTGACGACGTGGGTGCTTTGAAGTAACAATTAAGTTGATCTTTTCGTAAGTTCTGAATGCAGAATCACCAACAGCTAACAATTCGTTTGCATCAGCTGGGAGATACTCACGGATGAATTCAGGCTTCTTCTCAGCTAAGTGAGTTAACATACCTGGATCTTGGTGGGTATAACCATTGTGATCTTGCTGGAATACTGTTGAAGTATCAACAAAGTTCAATGAAGGATATTGCTTTCTCCAGTATTGTTCTGAAGCTTTACGTAACCACTTGAAGTGTTGAGTCAACATTGAGTCGACAACTCGACCGAATGATTCGTAAGTAGCAAAGAATCCGTGACGACCAGTCAATACATAACCTTCAAGCCAACCTTCTGCTTGGTGTTCTGAAAGTTGTGAATCAATAACCCGGCCATGGTTTGAAAGATCTTCATCATATGGTTCGTGAATATCTTCCATCCATTGACGCTTGGAATCGTCAAGTAAGCTGTAAAGACGGTTTGACTTAGTTTCATCAGGACCGAATCCACGGAAGCTAGTTGGGTTAAGTTCAGCAACTTTTTCCAACCAGTTTGACCATTCAATCATATCTTGCTTCTGAGTAACACCACGATCGAATTTAACTTCGAAGTCGCGAACATCAGGGAGCTTCAATGGTTCTGGCTTAATACCACCGTTAGTGATTGGGTTAACTGACATCCGCTTGTCGCCCTTAGGAGCAACTTCACGAATTTCTGGCTTAAGAGTACCGTTTTCATCAAATAATTCTTCAGGCTTGTATGACTTCAACCAGTTAATAAGCAAGTCTTTGTGTTCCATTGAACCTGCAGCAACAGGGATTGGAACTTGGTGAGCACGGAATGAACCTTCGATAGGGTTACCATCGAGATCCTTCTTAGGACCAGTCCAGCCTTTAGGTGAACGGAAGATAATCATTGGCCAGTTAGGTAACTTAACGCTATCAGGAGTTTCGTTTTCACGAGCATTCTTTTGAATTGACTTGATTTCTTCGATAACATGATCAAGGGTCTTAGCAAAGTCTGCTTCAACCTTAGCATGATCTGTATCAGCAGTAGCTTCAACGAAGTATGGATCCCAGCCCATTCCTTTGAAGTAACTTGTTAAGTCTTCGTCACTCATTCGTGAAAGGATAGTCGGGTTAGAAATCTTGAAGCCGTTCATGTTGATAATAGGAAGAACAGCACCATCAGTGATTGGGTTGATGAACTTGTCAGAGAACCATGATGCAGCCAATGGACCAGTTTCTGATTCACCATCACCAATTTCAACAGCAGCGATTACATCTGGGTTGTCTAAGATAGCACCGGTACCATGTGAAAGTGAGTAACCAAGTTCGCCACCTTCGTGGATTGAACCTGGAGTTTCTGGTGCGGCATGAGAAGCAACTCCACCTGGGAATGAGAATTGCTTGAACAATTTAGCCATACCTTTTTCGTCTTGGCTGATGTTTGGATAGATATCTGAATAACTACCATCAAGGTATGAGTTAGAAACCATCACTTGGCCACCATGACCTGATCCTTCAATGTAGAACATGTTCAAATCGTATTTGTTAATAACACGGTTTAATTCTGCATAAATCAAGTTTTGGGATACGATAGTTCCCCAGTGTCCAATAGGCTTAACTTTAACGTCCTTGGATTCAAGGGGCTTCTTAAGTAATGGATTGTCGCGCAAGAACAATTGACCTACTGAAAGGTAATTAGCGGCACGCCAGTACTTATCAACAAGTTCCAAATATTCTTTGGAATCGTAATCTACTGTCATTAATTAACACTCCTTCTTCGATTTAACAACAAAGCTTCTGTATAGAATGTTCGAAAAATTGACAGACTTACATCTAATCAATTTACACCCCTAATACTAAACGATATTTGCAAAAAGTCAACCTTTTCGCAAATTGATACGGTCCAATATTTTGGATCTTCAATCCCTATACATTAAAGCCATTATGAACGATTTGAAAATATTAGTCTACTCATATTTTGAAATTGTAATATATTTTTTGCGGTCAGGTTTGAAAACGAGATCGGATTTCAAAATTAGCGTGGAAAATTCATCATGTGGAAAAACTAATAGGTGATTCAAAACTGGTTAACGCGTTTCACTGGGTTGCTTTCTTGTTGTGGCTGCCCACCATTACATAGTGGCGTTGTGTTCCGTGAACCAGGCGCTAAAAATATAGGTTCTACAATATCTGTTGTTGGTAATAGATTTTATCTATTACTGATGACAGATTTTTTGTTTCTCGTTAGAAT
>NZ_JAUCAP010000116.1:0-4901 GCF_030361045.1 Lentilactobacillus sp. TOM.63 | reverse complement strand
GTGGTAAACACCATTTTAAAGGAAGCTGATCTTTTTTGTCCGAACAGCGTTCGGATTAATTTTACAATCTACCTTATAAAAATCAAAAAACGGTTTGGCCATCTTCTTGCCATTTTTCAAAGTAATCGTATCCCCAGCCGGCAGTGCATCCCGGTGGAGTTCATTATTAATTTTCACGGCAACCACATTGTCTTCACCCAGCTTAACGGCATCCGTGATATCAGCGGTAAATGGTAAAAAACCACCTTCGTGAGACCGAATTTCTTGACCATTCACAAAAACCTTTGCCCGGTGGGTCGCAGCGCCAAATCGAATACCGACCTTTTTGCCTTCAAAATAGTTTGGCACAAAGAATTTTTTTAGGTACCAAAAATCACCTGTATATTCACGAGCGTCTTTATCAGTAAAGAAATCATTGAAGCTGGCAGGAACCGGCATCTTAATTGGGTCCTCCAAGCCAGTTGGCCACCCGTTTGCTTCGCCTTCAGAGGCAGGGTCAAACTTAAAATCCCAGAGGCCATCCAACTTTTGATTCTCACGATATGCATTGGTAACAGGATATAACAGATCTTTTTCCATTGTGATTGATCCTTTCATGATAACAAATTTAAATTAAAGTAAACGCTTTCTTTATTCAACAACTTAAGTTTACTATTGAATGGCTGATAGTCAACATATTTTAGTAAAATAAATTGCTAATTTACAAAAACTTTTGTGGATAAAGAATCATCACATCGAAAATTAATTGGGCCGTTATTGGCTGACTAACCGATTTGCAGGCTTATGTACTCACTATTTTGATGAGCTCCCAATTTAGTAAAGCCCAACGGTTGAGACATTTGTTTAGGATCAAAAAAGGCATCCACTTCAATTTCGAAGGGATGCGTCATTGATTGATCACACTATTATTTTTCATCACGAGTAATAACCTGATTCCAAAATAGACGATTATCCAACTTACCTTGCTTTGATACCAAACGGCCATTCTTTCGTTCGTTAACGCGAACTAAAATATTCTTAAGTGTTTTCATAGTCAATTCCTCCTCTTTCAATTCTGTGAAACTTTTAATCTTTTCCGCAATTCTTAGTATAGTAGTCCTGAGCGGCCTTCGTTAAATGATTTGCTTAAAAACTTTTTCATGAAAAAAAGAGGCTGGAACATCTGTTAATTTTCAATCGATGATCATTCACATAGATCACCATAGCCACCTAGATAAAAGCGGCGCCAAGCGGCTGATCCCTGCCATTTAACAAAAATGACCAACTATTCCAAAATCAGGAATAATTGGTCATTTTCGTTAAATTCTGGATCAAATCGCCTAATCCCAATCTCTAATTTTATCTAATTGGAACCTGACTTTGAAAATGATCATCAATGCAGATAATTGCAGCGTGTTCATTCATCAAAACGGGCTCGGGTTGTTACTGTTTGAGGACAACATCTGGTTTCACTGAACTCTGCCGACAAAATTTCTTAAGATACGGTCTACAGGCTACTTTCCCGCTCCATCAGTTCCGTTGCGATTACGGTCAATTCAGGGATCTTCTTGGGTTCTTTCATGCGTTGGTCAAGCATTTCAATCGCCCGTTCACCCATTAATTCTGTGTGAACGTGAACCGTTGTCAGGGCTGGACTGGTGTACTTGGCAATCGCCACATCGTTAAAGCTAATCAGGCTAACCCGATCGGGAACATCAATTTTATTATGCTGAAGTGCTCGCAAAACACCAACGGCCATTGAATCACTGCCGATCATGAATCCATGAGGTAATTTCTTACCCAATTTTTGAATGGCTTGGGTCATCAATGTGTAGCCCGAGTCTGGACCAAATGGGCCTTGGAAGACAAAGTCCTCATTGTATAAGCCTTTTTGCTTTAAATAACTATTAAAGGTGGCTACTCGTGGATTCCGAACGCCCAATTTCTCGGTAGTCGTCTGTTCTTTACCAGCGATCATGCCAATATCATCAATTCCCCGGTCAATGAATCGGTCCACAATTTTCATAACTGGTGTTTCAAAATCACTGCGGACACAGTCGCACCCGTATGCCAGATAATTTTCACCAATAAAGATAAGCGGCAACCCGTAGGATTGAAGCTCGGTGACTTCTGTCTTATCAAATTTACCAACAGCAATAATGCCACTGAACTTTTTCATTTTATTCTTATCAATTGATTCGTAAGTAATCCGCTCAATTGAAGTTCCAAGCGTTGCCGCCCGGTTCTCAATTCCGTACTGGATTTGCAAATAATAAAGATCGTTTAGCTCTTCTTTATCTGAATGCCATTGAACGACCGCAATTTCTTTACTGGCTTTGGGCGTGTGCTTAGTTCGCTTTTTATACTGCAACCTTTCAGCAACCTCTAGCACCCTACGACGCGTACCATCACCAACCGACAAAGTATCGTCAAAATTCAGAATCCTTGAAACTGTCGAAATTGAAACTCCGGCTTCCTTTGCCACGTCTTTGATTGTTGTCATCTTACCACCCTAATATTCATCATATTATTAATCCTCAAAAATTCGTCCTTAATTTATTCGTCCATCAATACCGTTTTAGTTTACCACTTGTTCAACATCGAATAAACAATCTGAACGTTTAATCTACTAAAAGTTTACCAAAAACAAAAAGGCCGTTACCTAAGTATTTCCTTTAGGGACAGCCTTTTGATGACAATGGTGTAATCATTCACGATCTAGAATTCTGTCAGGGTTGCGGTCACATCATGATCCTTAAACAAAATTGACAATTGATTGCCTACCAATTTTACCTTAGGAATCACTAAGTTACCATCATCATCCAAGGACTCTAACTCTCGATCCCCCAAATAAAGAGAAATCAGGGTGTACTTGCCCGGCTTTAAGACTCCTGTCTGTAATGGGATCTTTGTCTTTGGGAAGTATAAATTTGTATTAGGTTCTGGGACCGATAGTTCAGCAGTCAATTCTTTTGACAGACCAACGATTCCGGTAATCCCGACCTCAGTTTTATAGAAGACGGCATTATCTGCGATGCTTGAGATTTCTTTTTGATAATCTTTGCCGTAGTCGGGCGCTGCAAAGCTACCTTCAGCCAAATGCAGGGTCCGTTTGGTATCAATTTGGTGAACCCGGACATGCCATGGCATTGCTGGCACGACGTAATTCTTAATTTCAACATCGTCCCAAGGCTTCCAGTCAGAATAAACGTAATTATCATGAACTGCGTAATCTTCGTACTTGAAAGCAGTTCGCCACCAGTTGTCGCTTTCAGAAACAGCCAGCGTATTGTCATACGCGCCTTGCTTCAAAAGCGTCGTTCCCTTGGCAGTACTGAAACCAAAGGTGGTCGAATAAACGTACTTTTCGTACTTATCTTCCCCATGAGCATGTTCATGAGAGTGCTGACCAGCCGTAAACGATTGTACCTCCAAACCATTTTGGCTGTGAGCAATTAACATGCGAGGTTCTGGTTGTTTCTTGAGCGCTTCAAACTTGAAGTCGTCGCTTTCCTTAGTTGTCCAGAATGGATCATTATCCGGTAAGGCGAAGAAAATAAACGTCTTCAACGCCCAATAAGCTGAGGCTGGCCCATTATAGCCTTCCGCAAAGTTCATATTTGGATAGGCATAACCAATTGGAATCAAGCCATCACTTTGAAAAATATTTTGCTTAAACCACCAACGCAGATTATTCAGTAACAAGTGCTTGATATCACCTAAGCTATATCCGGCTGGCAAATCAACGTGGGCGTACGCATAGGCTGCCCAAAAGGCTGCTTGGGCGAACCGATAATCAAGGCTGCGGCCAAATGGCAGTGCCGCACCATCCGCTGCAAACCAGTTGGCGTAACTTGGAACAAAGGCCTTAGCCCGTTCTTTCAACAATTGGGATTGTTGATTATCGGTATCGGCCAAGCCAACCGTCAGGATCGTAAAGAACTGATAAGCAAATGGAATGTAGTTATCAATCTGGTTGACATAACCATCATACGACCAGCCGTGATCAAGATATTGCTTATTGGTGATTGCATAGTCAGCATCGATTAACTCGGAATTATCCATATAACCGGAATCGTCGATAAACTGGTTGACCATCGCCCGGAAAAATAACCAGTTGGTCTTTGGGATCGTCTTATGGTTCACTTGATCCATCCATTTAACGATCGTCTTCTGCTTTGGCACGGAAAGGTTGTCCCAGAACGTTGCTTTGGTTTCGTATAAGAAAGCCGTCAGGGCACCCATTTCAACGAAGACCTGATCATAGTCGCCTAAATCACCACCCCAATAGTCGGGAGAATTGGGATCAGTCCCGGCAATAATGCCTTGAGTGGTTAGTTCGTACCAATCCGGCTTTTCGTAAATCCGCTTCGGATCACTAAAGAATGGGCCAAGGCCCCAAAGCAACCGCATAAAGCCTTCCACTTCAGTCTTATCCTGAATATAAACGGCTCCGCTGTCACTCATCCGAAAACGGCCTTTTCGCTTTTGCTGACTGAGGACTTCCATTGCAGGAGTTAAAATGTCAACCAACGCCGCCTTCACATCGGCTTTACTGCGCAATGGATTTTCTTTAATCTGTTCGTTAAATAATTTCCGTTTCAACTAAAAACACCTCGTATTTCCATCTCATGTAAGCGTTTTAACGACTTTAGAATACATCTGTTTTTACTAAAACGCAAGGTTGCTTTACTTCTTTTTCCTAAAATAAATTGGGACGAAAGGTGATTTGATCCTAGAATTTAAGCCAAAAAAAGTAATGCATCCCAAAACCAGAATGCATTACTTTTTTAGCTTAAATGGCGGGGATCAGCCGTTTTCCGCAAGTTTTATCAATATAAGAATGCCTGAATTATTCATAGTTCATTAAAAGCCCGTCAGTTTTCGTGTTTTTTCGAAAACTGACGGGTATGTTTTTATCT
>NZ_JAUCAP010000115.1:0-5002 GCF_030361045.1 Lentilactobacillus sp. TOM.63 | reverse complement strand
ACAAAAAGAGCCCTAATCACAAAGTGATTAGAACTCGAATTTAGTTTCACCAACAACAGTTGACGAAGAGCCTAAATTCTGGGATCAAAACGCCTATTGGTCCAGTCTCATTTTTAGAATCACTTATTTCGTGATAAAGACGTACAATGTTGAGGTCGAGTACCCCAAACTAAACCTGATACCATTTGAATGGAACGTCGGAGCAGTGGTTGAACTCGACTTTTTTGCTTTAGCAGACTTTTGAAAGTCCTTTAGCACATGTTTGGCGTTGGCACCAACACTATCCGCCAAAATGGAGAATGACATGATAAATGGTTTGAGGTCCTTTTTGTGTTTTAAACTTGATACGGGTACCATCATTGCAATTCCAAGTACCTGATCATTGTTCAAATTGGCCCGTAGCGTCAGCTTATCCGACGAAATTAAATTGTGAATACCGGATTTCGGGGATGCTGGCAGCAATTGATCAGCCACGCTCGTTTTTGCCTGTTTCATCGCCGGGGCGAGTTGGGCTTGGGTTTGCTTCAATTTGGCAGCTTCCGCTTGTAATGTGGCGGCTTGCTTAGCCTTTTGCTGCATGGCGGCCATTCCGGTTGCCTTGCTGGCTTTTAATGCCTGGGATTTCTGCTTCAGTTCAGCTGCTTGGGCTGCCATGCCCCTGGCCAACTGCTGATCCTTTTTGGAAAGGGCAGTTCCCGTGAGTGCCTGATTATACGAAGCCCGCACTTTGTTGTAAGTTGAAATAACGTCCGCTTTGGCAACGTGGACTGTTTGCCGTTTCCCATCAGCTGACAAGTGAACAGTTTGTTTGTAGTCCTTGGTGGGAACACTGATCACGAAGGCGCCATTGGTGGTCTTCGTGGATTTCTTTGCGCCACCATTAATCGCATAGTGAACTTTTGCCTGATTGCTTTTGCCTTTAACCGTCACGGCGAGGGCATTAGCACTTAAATGATGATCTGAAACGGTTAGTGTGGGTTTGCCACAGCCACTCAGCAATAGTGTTAACGAGGCAGCTGCAAACAATAAACCGATGATTTTCTTCATTAGTAGCTTCCTCCTAATCAAATGACACGTCGTCTGAGAATTGACTGTTGTAAAGGTCTGCATAGAACCCGTTTTTGGCCAACAGTTCATTATGCGTTCCAGTTTCCACAACGGCCCCGTGATTCATCACGATGATATTATCTGCATTCTGAATAGTCGACAATCGATGGGCAACCACAAAGCTGGTCCGATTTTCCAGCAACTGACTCATTGCATGCTGGATCTGAACTTCGGTCCGGGTATCAACAGAACTGGTTGCTTCATCCAAAATGAGGATTTCAGGATCGGCAACAAATGCTCTGGCAATTGTGATTAACTGGCGTTGGCCTTGAGAAATGTTTGAGGCGGATTCATTCAAGACGGTATCGTATCCTTTTGGCAGCTTGCGAACAAATTCATCTACATGGGCTGCCTTAGCGGCGGCGATAATTTCATCTTTGCTGGCATCCTCGCGCCCGTACTTGATGTTGTCATAGATTGACCCGGTGAAGAGCCAGGTATCTTGAAGCACCATGGCAAAATGGGATCGGAGTTTTTCTCGGTCCAAGTCACGGGTATCAACGCCTTTGAGACGGATGCTGCCGCCTTTAACATCATAGAAACGTTCCAACAAATTAATGATGGTAGTTTTCCCAGCACCAGTCGGGCCGACAATGGCAACCTGTTGGCCAGGCTTAACGGCTAGATTATAGTCCTTCATCAGCAACTCATCTTCGTAACCGAACTGAACATGTTCCAACTCAACCAAGTTATCGGTATCGTTTTCAACGGGTCGATTAGCTTTGGTAATCTTCATCTCTTCTTCATCGATGACTTCAAACACCCGCTCGGTAGACGCAATCGTTGATTGAATGGTGTTCATAAGGTTGGCCAACTGGGAGATTGGCTGTGAAAATTGGTTGGTATACTGCAGGAATGCCTGGACATTACCAAGCGTCACAGTTCCGTTAGCAACTTGAATACCACCAACAACGGCGACGAATACATAACCAATGTTGTTCAAGAAGATCATCAGGGGCATGATAATTCCGGAAATAAACTGGGCTTTCCAAGCAGCCTGATAGTACTTCTTATTTTGAACTTCGAACTGGTCAATGGTATCTTTTTCTTTATTAAAACTCTTGAGGACAATCTGGTCAGCGTAATTTTCTTCAACCTGGTTGTTTAACAACCCCAGGCTCTTTTGTTGGGCGGCAAAGTACTTCTGTGATCTGGGGGCAACAATGCCAACAATCACTAAGCTCAACGGGATGGTTACTAATGCGATGAGGGTCAGCTTCCAGCTAATCGTAAACATCATCCACAGAGTTCCAATAAAGGTCACAAAGCTGGTAACGGCTTGAGTTAGACTCTGCTGAAGGGTACTGGCGATGTTATCCATATCATTGACAGCCCGGCTCATGATATCCCCGTTACTATGGGTATCATAATATTTGATTGGCACGAGGCGCATCTTTTGTTTCATTTGCCGCCGTAATTTATAAACGGTATTCTGAGAAATTCGGGTCATGATGTATTGCTGCAGGAAACTGAAGATTGCGGCAGCCAAGTACATCACAATAACGATCAGGATAATTTGAAAGATTTTCTCGTAGTTAATCGGCAATGAGCCAATCTCGAAGCCAGCTTTTTGTTGGGCGTTGCCTTTCATTAAACCTTTGAAAATTTCAGTCGTTGCTTCCCCTAAGATCTTGGGGGTTCTGATTTGGAAGATGACACTGATAATGGCAAAAACCATTACCAGCACTAACCCAATCAGCCGGTCCTGCATGTAATTCAACAGCCGCCTTGTGGTTCCCCAGAAGTTATGAGGCTTTTGGACAACGCCCTGAAAGCCGCCACGGCCGCCATGATTTTGGTTAGTTGGTTGAGGAGCAGTCTCTTTTTCAGCCATTATTTTTCATCCTCCTCTCGTAATTGTGAATGAATAATTTCTTGGTAAACCTTGTTGGTGGCCCGCAATTCATCATGAGTGCCCTTACCAACCAATTTACCATTATCCAATACTAAGATGAGGTCAGCATCGGCAACTGTGGCGATTCGTTGAGCAACGATGACCGTGATGCTCTGTTGGATGTGTTTGTCGGCTCGTAAAGCTGCCCGCAAATCGGCATCGGTTTTGAAGTCCAATGCAGAAAACGAATCATCGAAAACGTAGACGGACGATTTTTTGACCAAGGCTCGGGCGATTGCCAACCGTTGTTTTTGGCCGCCAGAAAAGTTGTCACCGCCTTGTTCAACCTGCATGTCGAGGCCGGCAGGATCTTCTTCAATGAAGTCCTTTGCTCGGGCAATGTCTAGTGCATGCCAAATTTGATCGTCGGTAGCGTTCTCGTTACCATATTTCAAATTATCGCGGACACTTCCAGTGAAAAGGGTGGCTTTTTGGGGAACCAATGAGATTTGATTCCTGAGGTCGACCATTGAGAGGTCCTCAATGTTATGACCATCCAATTCGATGTCGCCTTTATCAACATCATAGAAACGGGGAATCAGGCTGACCAGGGTGGTTTTCCCAGAACCGGTCCCACCAATGATGGCAATTGTTTGGCCACTGTGGGCTTCGAAGTCGATATCACTTAGGGCGGGAAGTTCAGCGTTATGGTAACGATAGTCTACGTGATCAAATTTTAAAGTATGATTTTTAGCATGAGGATCAAGCACGGCCGGCTTAGGTGCTTGCTTCATGGTTGATTTTAAATTCAGAACGGTCTGGATTCGTTTGGCAGATGCTTGGGCTCTTGGGATGAACACAAAGACCATTGATAGCATCATGAAGCTCATCAGAATCTGCATTGCGTAACTCATGAACGCAATTAAGTTACCAACCTGCATGGCTTGGCTACCAATTAATTTGGCACCGAACCAAACAATCGCAACGTTAGTCCCACTCATGATCAGGGTCATAACTGGAAATGCCAAGGCGATGATTGTGTTGACTTTGATGGCGTTGTCAGTGTAATCACGGTTGGCATCTTCAAAGCGATTCTGTTCGAATTGATCCTGCCGGAAAGCCCGAATGACTCGGACGCCAGTCAGTCCTTCACGGAAAATTCGGTTGATTTTATCCGTCTTGGTCTGCATTGCTCTAAACAGTGGTACAGAGAAGTATAGCAACAGGCCAACAAAAACGATCATGATTGGTAAAACAATTAAAAAGATCATCGTCAATTGGTGATCCTTGGTGTAAGCCAAGAAGCTGGCACCGATCAACATGATTGGGGCCATTAACATCATCCGCAGCATGATAATGGCGACGTTTTGAATTTGGACCACATCGTTGGTTGTCCGGGTAATGAGAGAAGAGGTTTCAATCTGGTCATACTCATCTTTTGTAAAATTGATCACTTTACGGTAAACGTCGCTGCGTAAATTTTGACCGAGCTTTTGAGAAGTTCTGGCCGCCAGAAATACGTTGCAGATCGCCGCAAAAATACTAACAAGTGAGAAACCGGCCATTTCGGCACCGACTTTCCAAATATATGGAATGTCTCCTTTGGCAACCCCGTTGTTAACAATGTCGGAGGTGAGGCTGGGTAAGTTCAAGTTCGCAATCACTTGAACGCACATAAACAGGACTGCTCCGAGGACTGCCAGGTACGAGATCCGGTTCTTAGCAATTTTCAGCATGTTGGGACTCCTTCCAGGTTCTTTTCGAATCATTATTTGTTACTTAATTAGGTACCGAACTATGTTACTGCTCAATATGGAAAAATACAAGCCATAAATAGATTGTTTTAGCAAATCGATAAATTCCATTATGAACTATTCTGCAATAAAATTCACGTGTTTATATATAAGTCTGTCTAACCAATATATAATAGAAGAAAAGACAACCAGCTGTTATGACAGGACTTCGTAAAAGAGAAGAGGTAAAATTGACCTATACCCCCAAAGTTAAAGTAAAAACTTTAGCTTTGGAGGTATTTTTTATGACTAAGATTTCAAAAGAAAC
>NZ_JAUCAP010000114.1:0-5194 GCF_030361045.1 Lentilactobacillus sp. TOM.63 | reverse complement strand
GGATAATTTTTCATAGCTTAAACTCGCTTTTTACATAGAAGTATATCAAAAATCATAGATCTTGGACAGCTTCTAAAGATGACCAACGGTAAAAAGACCGGCATTTTTTACTACGTCACTGATAATAACGGTATCAAAGGATATGTTTGGCGCGGTTATATGGCTAAAGGGGTCTTGCCCGCTGGGGAGTTTCCTAATCCTGGTGGTATCCCGAACGCAGACGATGATGAACTGGAGAATCTGCAGGGGCAAAGGGTTGGTAACAGTGTCTACAATGAACAAGTAGCCGCTAGACAGAATACCGATGCCTATAGCCTGTTTGGCTTTATTAAGGCTGGCGCCAACCTACCCGAAGCGGCTAAATTATACGCTCAAAATCCAAATGATCCGCTGTTAAAGCAGGCTCCTTACTCTCATATGAAGTTTATTACCAATTCTAGCGCACCAACCAAACAGCAACGCCAAGCCTTAGTGACCGGCAAGCTTTCCTTTAAGGACTTTGTCTCGGCTGATTTGAAGAAACAGGGCATTGATCCAAACAAATACAGTACCCGTTCCAATGATAAGTGGTTCATTGGAATCACGAGCTCACCAATTTACCTCAAGGCCAATCAGACAACGCTCTATCCCAAATTTGGTCAGTATACAATTGCCTTATTAGCACCTCAATACAAGAGTGAAGTTGAAAAATAAGGGATCATCTTTTGCCACGTTGTCGATGCTTGACTTACCCCCACTGACCAGTACACTTAAAGTGATTCTTTTAAGAAAATTGTTTAAGGGAGGTCACTGCGATGAGTTCAGGTGGAAATGTCTTTGGCAGTAACATCATTGGTTCCCCAGGTTTTGACGTCACTAAATGGTTCACTCAATCAAACAGCCAGGAGTTCGTTTTAAAAAACCGGCAAGCGTTTGAAGCCAAGCCATATCAGCTTGGCGATCAACCGACGCCTTTGTATGACGCTGCCATCAATGGCGACAGCGTCATCCTCACCAAAGTTGGCAATCTCGACGAAACCGGTCGCTATCAAGTGACCAAAGCCATGACCCTCGAGAATCCAATCACTTACGAAACCAGATCCTTTTTATACGTCAATGACCATGGCTGGGTGACAAGGTCTCATTAAATCATGATCCTTTAACTGTCACGCTAGTAATGACGTTGATATAAAGAATGTTCAATATTCTATTAATAAAATATGGCCCAAAAAGTGATTGTTCTCTGAACATATAAGCCAACTAACTGGATAATGTCTGGCTAGTTGACTTATATGGATGGAACTGCTTTTGGGGCCATTTTTTAACTATTCTGCATGACTAAAGGTTTCTCGGACAACCACATAACTGCCGGCAATCATCATCAACGTTGCCAATACCAATTGGAATGTCACCCTTTCTCGTAAGAACATGATGGCAATAAACGTTGATAAAAAGGGCGACAGGGCATAATACGCGCTGGTTCGGGCAGCCCCAATGTACCGCTGAGCTAAAATGTAAAAGAAAATACTGACGCCAAAAGACAGGAAACCTAGCAACAGTGCAATCCCAACGATCGGTAGAACCGGCCAATTTTTTTGGTCAATCAAAGCAACAATCAGCGTCCCAAGTCCGACTCCCATTCCCTTCACAATCACAATTTGAATGGGATTCTTGACAGACAGAACCCGGGTAAAATTATTTTCCAGGCCCCAGCAAAAGGTTGCCAAAATGACGAGAATTGATCCCCAGTTAATGGTTAGATGGCTGACATCAGTGCTCAAGACACAGCTGGCGAGAAATACCAACCCCACCCCGAGCCAAAGTTGGCGTCCCACTTTTTTATGGAAGAACAAAAATGCCAGAATTGTTGTCGCGACAACCTCGAAATTTCTTAATAACGACGCGCTGGCCGCCGTCGATAATTCAATCCCGATATTCATTAAGATTCCTGCCGCGATGTTAACCACAACCACCGCGATTAAGGTCGGGATATCAGTTCTGGCCAACGAGGCTTCCTTTTTCATGTCGGGTAATAGCCAGTACACGAATGGCAGAATGATTGCCATGCCCACGCCGGTTCCGATGTACAATAACGCTGACAGCATAATTGGTGAACAGTTGTGCAACACGACTTTAGCAATTGGTGGGTATAGTGCATATAGAAGTGCGGAAAGAACGGCAATGCCAACTGCCTTTTTAGATTGAGCGGCAGTTAAAGTTTTCAAAGCAAAGATCTCCAGTTTGATAAAATAAAGTCATCATCAATCAGTTTTATCCTACCGCAAGAAATCAATAAAATATTACCCTGTCACGCATAATATATGAAATATTCGTGTTTAAAATACCATTCCCCAAGAATAAAAAAGCAGCCAATCGATCGACTGCTTTACTGGAAATGTTTATATCTGAAATACTTGTAACCGATTTTGCGATCAAAGATAATTCCCGACAAGCCGGTATGATTTGCCATAAACAGGTAGATCAGCAAGGTAACCAGGCCAAAGACACAACAGAAAATAAACGCCATGACTAACCCAGCCGGAACGTACAGTTGGTGAATCCCCATCGCCAACCCAATGACGATTGCAAAGAAAACAATGTTAACCAGAACCGTTACTCTTAACTTGCCAAATGGCACATGAAATTCACGACGCACTTCACCATAACTGAGTAAAATGACAAAGCCAAAGCCAATTGCGGTCGACAAAATGGCCCCAAAGCCTTGCATCAAAATGACCAACGGTGGCTGGAACAAGAGCTTCGCAATGAGTCCAACAAACAAATAATACATTGCCTTTTTACTATAGTGAAGTGCCTGAAGCAGCGTGAGGCCATTGATTGCAAGGCCAAGAATCAGGCTTTGAATGATATTCCAAAACAGATAATCACCGCCAAGCGTGCTAAAGCTAAAGAAGATCCCATTAATTTCATAGGATAAACCGCCTAAAACGGCAACAATCGGCAATAACGTGAATAACAACATATTGATATTTTGGAAGATCAGCTTACCAATATCCGGATCGTGAGCGGCCAAACTATGCGCTAATAGTGGTAACGTCGTCTCAGCCACTGCTAATGCCAGTGAAACAACCACTGTGGTGATCTTCGTTGGATTGGCGGAAAACAGGGTATAAATATACTGGGTATAAACCGCCGAATAGTGCTGAACACCTTCCATTACTTGCTTAAAAAACAATTGATCAATTAATTGGCTCAGCGTAATTCCCGACCCAACGATGACAAATGGAATTGACTCATAAGCAATCATCTTAAAGATACTTTGAATGCTTGATAGATCGTAGGGCTTACTCTTAGCCGCCATCTGGACATAGTTAGCCGACTGCTTTTTATAGTAAAGTCCCAAGTACAGATAACTGGCAACCGCCCCAACGAAAGCCGCCATCACGCTTAAATAAACGGCTTCGATATAGCTTCGATGGAGGACATAAATGACAACGTACGTGGATACTAAAATAAAAACAATTCGAATGAACTGTTCCCAAAGTTGAGACACCCCATATGGTTTCAAATCCTGGTTTCCTTGGAACCACCCTCTGACACTGCTCATGGATGGCAGAATCACAATTGCCGGAACTAATACGCGAATAGAAGTTACCGCGCTGCTAGCGGACACCACCGGACTATTTTTAGCAATGATGGGGGCAATAATCCATAAAATAGCGCCACAAAGGATCCCCGACATCAGCATCACAAAAGAGCCAACTTTCGCCAATTGTTTGGAATCCAAGAACTTATTTTCACCATTATAAATGGCCACCCGGCGGGCAATTGCGGACGGAAATCCCGCGGTCCCCAAGGCGATAAACAAGCCATACGGGTTATACGAAGCATTGAACAGCGCCATTGCAACGCTCTTGTGTTCAGGTGACCCAATCATATACAGCCAGGGAATCAAATACACAATTCCCAACACCCGTGAAAAGATACTGCCAAATGACAGCCAGAAGGACCCGGACATGATTTTCTTGTTCATAGTAACAGTACACACTTTCTAATTGAAGAATTCTTGGTTATATTATAGCCGTTTTTAAATGGTCACTGAACCTCATATTGACCCTAATCAATAAATTATATCAGGTATTGTAGTCGGTTGGTGAGTTTATTCAATTAAAAATCAGTAAAGGTCGCTGTCCCTTTGGTGGCATCAATCACAGCTTGGGCACCTATCGGAGTTGTGATCATCGGCACGGTGTGGCAACTATCATAATCGTAAATGACTGGCATATCTTGACCATCTAGAACTTCTTCCAAAATATCAATTGGTTTTCGCGTACTACCCTCGGAGTCAAACAACGCATGCTTACCCAAGATAATGCCTTTAACGCGATCAAACACTCCCGCCACTTTTAACATGGCAAAATTTTTCTCCACCGTTGAGGCATCCTTTTCTGCATCTTCGATAAACAGTAAGTCATTTTTGCTAAGTTGAGGAAAATAGCCGGAAGCCAGGATTCCATAAAATGTGTTTAAATTGCCACCAACAATTCTCCCAGAGAGAACTGGTGACCCAATATATTGCCACTGATTAGGCCGCTGTTGCTTAGGCTTTTCAAAGGTATTCCAGTTCAAAGCCTCGTCATCCCAAAACTGCGGGGCATCAATCACAACTTCATCGTCTTTATTGGCGGTGATGATTTGATAGAAACGTGTCCAAGTTTCATCCACGAACGGTGACCATTCACCAAAGCCTGCAACTAACGCTGGGCCATACAGTACCCGACAATTGGGGGCATGGGTTTGAATTGCGAGTAACAATGCTGTCGCATCGGAATAACCAACGAACGTCTTGGGATGATCATTTAGATAATCATAGTCTACGTAAGGCAAAATTGAATTGGTGTTGGTTCCCCCAATCGTTGTCATAATGATATCCACACGATTGTTACGAATTAATTCGTTAACCTCGTCGGCTCTTTGCCGAATTGAACCAGACCGATAAGCATCTCTTTTAGCCGTTAAATTGCCGGCAATCAACTGGATCCCTTTACTGGTCAAAAATTTCTGCGCTCGTTTAAAACGAATCGGTGAGATTGCAGTAATAGGTGTCGACGGTGAGCAAAAACCAATGGTCGTCATAAAAATGCCTCCAAAAAATAATTGTTAACGTTATGTTATACGGTAGATTGCAAATTTAATCCGAATTTTTGGACAAATTTGTCAGCATAACCTGATACGGTGTTTGCCAGTCGAGTAT
>NZ_JAUCAP010000113.1:0-5198 GCF_030361045.1 Lentilactobacillus sp. TOM.63 | reverse complement strand
AAGCCCAAAAGTTTTGGGGTGGCCATTTATGGTCACACAGCTACTACATGAGCACGCTTGGCAACATGAGCAGGGAAATTGTTGAACACTATATCGATAATCAACGCTGATAACACCCTTCGGTGTTAGTTTGTGCATTCATCTACCTGGTTAAAACCAGGAGATTTCTGCGAATCCTTTCATTAAAAGGATTTGCGAAAGTTGATTCAGCTATTTTCAGGTCTTGAAAGACCTTTTCAGAACCGGCCGACTATCCTATAATTAGGAATCATAATAAAGTGAGGCGTTCATATGAAGAAAATTGCTGTTTACTGTGGTGCAAGTTCAGGAAATACCCCCATCTATTCCCAATCAGCAATTCAATTAGCTGACTGGTTCATTGAAAACCATTACGACTTAATCTACGGAGGTGGCGGCGTTGGCTTAATGGGAGTCATCTCCGATCGGATCCTAAAGCAAGGCGGTCTCGTCCAGGGCGTCATGACGAAACAATTAGTCCAACGATGAGCAGAATCCCCTCAACTCGCCTCACTGTCAGAATTGATTGTGGTCAAAGACATGTCTGAACGAAAGGCTAAAATGATGCAGATGTCCGATGGCTGTATTGCATTGCCAGGCGGCGTCGGCACTTTAGAAGAAATTATTCAATCGTTTTCTTGGGCAAGATTGGGAGACAATCCGAATCCGTGCGTGTTCTATAACATCAACGATTACTACCGACCATTAATTCAAATGTTCGATAAGATGGTATCAGAGGGATTTTTAACCGCCGCAGACAGAAAAAAAGTCCTATTCTCTGATTCACTAACCGAAATAAGGTCATTCATGGAGAGTTATGTACCGCCGAGAGTCAGGACATATGACCACTGAGCCGAATAACTGGATTAAGTGTTTTTTGATCCAGGTATGCAGAATTAATTAAAAGTTCACTGCATGCGACAAATGGCTGATTTCCGCCATTTAAACCAAAAAAGCAATGCATTCCCAAAAATCAGGATGCGTTGCTTTTTTCACTTAAATTCTAGGATCAAATTGCCTTTTCCATCTCATACTCACACTAGCCATTCAACTGCATCAAGTGTGTAAGTCCCATCGACCACTGTGATTTCCACATGATGTTCGCCAGTTGGCAAACCAGTGAATAAGCCATTTTCCGTACGGTCTTCAGCCGTTTGAGGTTGCATATTCCAAGCCAGGACTTGGTTATCGACAACTACTTTCAAATGACAGCCAGCTTCCTGTTTGCCAATCAATGAAAATCCACTGCCGGCAAAATCAAATGAAACAGTCGTTGGCTGCTGGTCACTTCCAGTTCCAAATGAGAGGGTGCGATTCCATTTTGTGTTTCCCAGGCCGCAAACATGATTCCAGCTCCCAGTATACGAAATGGCATCGTCAAGATCATCTAAACGGCGAGAAATCAGTGAACTGTTTGTGGCAGCCTTCTTGATGATCAGTTTTTCAATCTGAGTATGATAATAACCACAACCGATTTTTATCCGGCCGCTAAATTTTGGATTATCCGTATCCGTAAAATTGAAAACAACTTTTCCATCAACGGTTGCCTCTAAAGTGTTGCCATTTGCAGAAAACCTAATTTGATGAGTTTTCGTTAACGCTAATTGATCGACATGTGCTAATTTAACGACTCGGTCTTCTTTAACCAGCTCGCAGAGACCGTCTGTGTACAGTTTAAACACATATGGGGCGCTCTCAAGTCTACCTTTAACATCCGTTAACTCGCGCAAGCCAATTCCGAAATAGTTTCCGGTTGGTGAATTCTGAACCGTTTGGTGATCGAACTTCATAGACACATTAACCGCATAATCAGTTCATTTATCGTCACCGATCGTGAAGTTCGGCGCAAACGAGTACTCCCAGTCAAGGGCCCGTTGATCCTCAGTAATCATCTGTTGCAAGACGTTTCTGCCTTTTGATTTAACGATTTCAAATGCGCCACCCTGATCAGCGGTATATCTTGGAGTATTACCCCGCAGACTCAAATAATTGTCAGGATACTTGGCATAAGAGAAATCATCCTCGTAAAGGATCCCGTTGTCGCCATCGATCCCAAGGGTGTAATCGTCATGGCGGCTTTCAATTCTGTGATAAGCCACCTCATCATAGTTTTCCAAGCTCAACGTGGTGGCAGTCACAATTGAATGGGGATTCACCACAATGTCTACCGTGCCGGCGGTTATCTCAAGCTTTTCCCGGACGCGCTTCAAGTTGGTGTCATAGTCTTGATCCGAATTTTCAGGACCCATACTCTCCCAAATTGCAAGCTTCTGATTGGGGGCTAAATTGACATTTTTAATGGCAACATGATACGTTCGAGTTTGCGAACTGTCATTCACCATTATAACTGAAAAGTTTTGCTTATCCGGCGCCATCAACGTCAAATAACTGGGGGCCTCCCGATTATGATCCAAGTTTTCAGTTCCACCAACGCCACTGTCACAGGCACTGGTTAGATAACGCCAGTCGCCTTCATCTGCCCAGCCGGCTTTGGCAAAGTCACTAAAATGCTTCATACACTGCAATCCAACATTGTCGACTTCGAAGTGGCCGGACCATGGCCGACTGGCCGCAATCAGTTCCTTATGACTGTAGTTGACTCCGGGGTAATACGCGGATACTGCTGGTTGGAAAATATAGAAGCTCCGGCGCGAGTTGACGTAACTCTTGATCAACCGGTTGGCCACATCCAGCCCGCTTTGTTTGCCGCCAATCCCGTCTCCATTTGACGCCTTAATCCGGTATTTGCCAAAGGTCATTGGGGCAATCCCTTCGCTGTACCACATTTCATGCTGAAAGTCATCTGCAAGCTTGGTGAACGGTTTGTTTGTCCCATCATCAGTATTATAGTGAAACCCAACTGCGGCCACTTTATCTTGTAGTTGCTTGTCGGCAATCATCATATCTCCGAAATCGCGTTCATAGTTTTGATCTGCGGCAATGATTTTGATTCGGTTATATTGATCAATCGGAAACCTAGCTGGAAATCCGGTGCGATCGTTTGCAATTCGATCAGCGAACCACTTGATCCATTGAACCATTGGGTGCTTGGTTTCATTTCGATCTGGATCAACGTAATCAATCAAATACCCATATTCCTGATAAGCTGCAACGATGGTCTGCTTGTACCATTGATACATCGGCTCAAAAGCAGATTCTGGCACCAACTTGTCGGGATCAGCGGATTTGACATTCACCCACAACTTGCGCAAAAATCCCGGTTCTCCCCATCTCAAGATAGCCGTTTTCAAAGCTGGCTGGAGTTCTTTGGCATCGGCCGCCAGTTGAAAGCCAGCTCCTCGTTTGACATTAGCGGCGTCATCGGCACTGCGCATTGTCGCCGGCTCGGTGCCAGACGAAGTATTGCCATCATCCCCCATTTCCAGCTTAATCATCCTCATCAAAGGATGCTTGCCGCCAAAGAGGATCTGGAGGATTTGATTATAGCTGTCCTCATGTTCCCACTTATAATCCAACAATAATCGTGAGGAATTGTTACAGCTCAGGTAGCCAAAACCTTTAAATGTATGACCATTCTTATCATCAAGGTCAAGCTGGTCACCATCAATTACAAAGTTTGTATGATTCATTTATACGATCTCCTAAAATAAAGTGAGCTGAACAAAGCGGTTAGAAACTGGAGCCTAAGTCTCCTCAAGCGGAAATTCCGGGCTTGGGATTTTTGAGGAAGGTGCTTAGGTGGAAGTTTCTGCTTTACGGAGCTGTCCTAGAATTACCAGATTCAAAAAGTAGTGGCCTGCACCACTCAATGGGCGACCACTGCTTTAATTAATCACTATTTGTCGGCTTTATAGTCGAGTGGCAAACTGTTCCAACGCTTCCGCAGATAAAATGCGGCGGCTTTTGGCTGACGATCTCTGGTGAAAATCCCCTTCTTATTACCGTTTACTCGCATATTACCTTCAACGGTTTGGAAGTCTGCCAAATTCCAAGGTTGCTCCCCACGAATAAAGTCGTAGGAATCGAAGACCCGATTAAACATTTCCAACAATTCAATTTGATATTCTTCGCTCCACATGATCGATGGTAATTTATGCAGCCCAGGCTCGGTATCAGCCCCGTATTCTGAGAAGACGATCGGCTTATCAATGTCAGACTTCTGCCACTCATCCAATTCAGCTCGCAAACCCGCTTCACCGTCAGAAATTTCATATCCCCACTTGTGGTACCAGCCAGGATAGCGGTTAAGCAAGTAAAAGTCTGGAAATTTAAGACACTTGGACGTTTCAAACGTATCGTCTTCATTCAGGGTAAAGGTCCGCGGACGCTTTTCCGGGTCCAGATCGGCACTGTCATTGAACAATTTCGTGAAATATGGAACCGCAGAATCACTGGAGGTATCAGGTTCGTTGCATAAGCTCCAGGCCAAGACACTTGGGTGATTTTTGTCCCGTTTGATCATATCCCTTACTTGATCAATGTGCTTCTTGTATAAGTCATCAATCCAATCGCCATCAAAGAACGACTGATCAAGGCCGCCAAGGAAGCTGGCAGCAGCCATTTTAAAACCAACCGCCGGAACTTCATCAGTAATCAGAATTCCTTCGCGATCCGCAAACTTATAGGCTTGTTCATCATATGGATAGTGTGAACTTCTATAGGAGTTTGCCCCAATCCACTTCATCAAATTCAGATCACGGCGCTCAACATTTAAGTCGAATGCCCGGCCAGCATAGATACTATCTTCATGACGACCGAACCCTTTTAAGTAAACTGGTTTGTGATTAACTAAAATTTGATGACCCTTAATTTCGATGGTTCGCAAACCAATTTCATCGCTATACTCATCAATGACGGTGTCCCCGTGCACTAATTGAATCTTAATTGTGTACAGGTAGGCATCGCGAACCTGCCAAAGGGTAGGGTTCTCAACCACCAAGTCGCCCTTTGCGCCGGTTGCGGTTGCCACAACGTGACCGGCTTCATCAGCTAAGCTCACTTTGATATCCGCATTAGAATCAGCTTCAACACTGTAATGAACTGTGGCCTGATCATCGCCCACTTCGTACGTGGTTGAATAGTCTTCAATATTTTCCTTTGGGATTGCGACCAAATGCACACTCCGGTTCAAACCAGAATAGTTATGGTAGATTGCAAATTTAATCCGAATTTTTGGACAAATTTGTCAGCATAACCTGATACGGTGTTTGCCAGTCGAG
>NZ_JAUCAP010000112.1:0-6100 GCF_030361045.1 Lentilactobacillus sp. TOM.63 | reverse complement strand
AATGCAAAATACCCATCAAACGCGTGAAACATGTGTTTGATGGGTATTTTGTGTATTTTTATGAATAAATCAGGTTGTTTTTTATTTAAACAAATGAAAAAGCAAAATTCCGGTTGCAACGGCAACATTTAATGATTCTGCCTCACCCTTCATTGGAATATACAAGTTTTGATCAGTCCAAGATAATATTTCAGGTGAAACCCCATTTCCTTCATTTCCCATGACTAAACCAAATGTTTGGGTTGGCGTCACATTAGCGTAAGAAACAGCCTGATCATTCAATTCAGTTCCGTATGTCGGAATTTGCTGTTTCTTCAATGCCACTAACCAGTCAAGAAGATCACCGCTAAAAAGCTGCATGTGAAATTGACTGCCTTGCATTGCCCGGACAACCTTGGGATTATAAATATCAGCGGTTCCTCGGCCAAAGACAACGCCACTCACACCAGCAGCATCCGCAGTTCGAACCATGGTACCGATGTTACCTGGATCTTGGATATTATCCAATAGCAACCAGGCACCAATTAAATCACTAGGAATCGATTCATGATAATCCTCAGTTTTCAGTACAGCAAAGACTCCTTGGGGGGTTTCGGTTGAAGAAATATGATTGGCAATTTCTGGAGTAATCAAATACACTGGTACTTTAGTATCATCAAACTCTAATTGATCTAAGAAGTCTTCATCAGTCACCATTAGGGCTAAGATTTCTTTTTGATGACGAATTGCTTCACCAACAATATGCCAGCCCTCAATGATGTATTCTCCTGATTTTGTCCGGCCCTTCTTAGCTTGTAACTTTTTCCATACTTTCACTCTGTTATTTTGATTTGAAGTAATTTTTTCCATAATTTTCTCCTATATTTTCCTATATAATAAAACGAATTTTGGGTGGTGCTAAATATGAACGATCATATGAAATCTGTGAAAATGACTGTATTTGGACGAGTTCAAGGTGTCGGGTTCCGGTGGTCCACAATCCGGCTTGCCCAATCTCTTACCATTTCGGGCTGGGTCAAAAATCAGATTGATGGCTCTGTTGAAGTAGTTGCAACTGGGTCAGAATCTGACCTCAACAAATTTATCAGCCAGATCAAAAAATCACCGACTCCCTATGCAAAAATTAATCACGTCGACGTCAATTATATAACCAATTTTGATTATAAGGGGTTTGATGTGAAATATTAAATTGAAATGTCAGTCATAATCGAGTAACATTACTCTTGTTTATGTACTAAATTAAGAAAGGTCTTACCAAATGAAAAAACTCAAGCACTTATCGACCCTTGGACTTTTAGCCAGTTTGGCTGTTCTATTGAGTGGCTGTGTTCAAACAACCAAATCGGGAAAGCCTTATGGGATCGTCTATGATTATCTAGCTCGACCAGCACAATCGGTCATGGAAGCAATCGCCCAAATTGTCGGCAGTTATGGCTGGGCCATTATCGCTTTGACCGTGATTGTCCGAATGTTCCTGTTACCAATTATGATTCGTCAGCTTAAAGCCTCTACCATCCAGCAAGAAAAAATGCAGTTGATCAGACCACAGATGGCAGAAATCCAGAAGCGGCAAAAGGCGGCTAAGACCCAAGAAGAACAGGCTGCGGTCAGCCAGGCAATGATGGCACTATACAAGAAGAACGGTATTTCAATGACCGGTGGAATTGGTTGTCTGCCACTGTTGATTCAAATGCCCATCTTCTCCGCACTTTACTTTGCGATTCGATACTCACCTGAACTTTCTCACACTGTTTTCATGGGCATTCGACTTGGACAATCCAGTTTACTTTTAGCAATTCTTTCATTCCTATCCTACTTATTACAAGGATATATTGCAATGTTGGGCACTCCGAAGGCTCAAAAGAAGCAAATGGGCATGATGATGTTAATGAGTCCAGTGATGATCTTGTTCTTCACCATGAACGCCCCAGCCGGTCTTGGAATTTACTTCTTTATTGGTGGGTTGTTTGCTTGTTTGCAAACATTGATCATCAATTTGTATCGACCCAGGATTCGCAAGAATATTGCTAAAGAAATGGAAGGCCGCCAAAAGGTCACCGTCGAAGACTTATTACCAAAAGCTGCACCGGAACCTCAGACGCCTTCTGAAGTTCAAACCGAACACAATCGTAATCGTCAACGAAACTCAGGCAAGCAGCGTAACGCTGGGAAACAGCAGACTAGCCAGCATCAACCTCAATCTTCTGTTCCAAAGAGCGATGCATCTAAACCAACCAACAGCAACAAACGTAATGTGGGCAAGCAACGGAATGCCGGCAAACAGCAACGGCATCATAAGTAATCATCCACAAAAACAAAACGAGTAGTTCGTCTGGAAAAGTCGAATTACTCGTTTATTTTATGTTTTTGAATTTGAATCATTTGCTGATTCAGAAGAATCTTTGTCTGTTGGCTGATCGCCTAATTCATCTTCTGTTGGCATATCTGTCATGATTGGTAGATTAATTTGGAATATAGAGCCATAGCCTAAAGAACTCTCGATTGAAATATTTCCATGATAAGCTTCGATTAATCGATGGGCAATTGAAAGTCCTAACCCATTACCGCCCTTATCACGACTGCGAGCCTTATCAACTCGGTAGAACCGATTGAAGACCTTCTGCTTATCTTCCTCGGAAATTCCCTCGCCAAAGTCTTGAACGGCAATATTGACCTTGGACATCGAGGTCGATAATGACAGGTGGACTTCTTTTCGCTTAGTGGAGTACTTAATTGCATTATCAAGTAAAATAACTAAGACCTGTTCAAGGTGGTTCCGATAAATCTTAACGTAAATGCTCTTATCCGTATCATCGTCAAAGGTAAAGGTGAAATCAGGATGAATCATTTTGAAGTCATTGTACACTTGGGCAAAAACTTCATTAACATTGGTAATTTCTTCACCATAGTTGATCTCAATCTGCTCAGCTCTCGACAAATCAAGCATTTCTGTTACTAAGCTCTTCATTCGTTTAGTTTCTTGAAGAGATGCCTTCAGCGACTCAGAGAGCACTTCAGGATCGTCCTTACCCCATCTGAGAAGCATTTCGATGTGGCCCTGAATAACTGCCACCGGTGTCCGCAATTCGTGAGAAACATCTTCAACAAATTGCTGTTGCTGGTCAATATACCGATGGGTCTGATCCAGCATACTGTTTAATAAATCAGCCAGGTCAGCCAGTTCATCATTCGTTTTTAAATCGGGAACCCGAGCGTCAGAATCAGGATCAGTCTTGACTTTATTAATTGTGTCTTGAATTTCATTAATCGGTCGAAGCATTTCAGCCGCAAGTAGATAAGCAAACATCATTGCCACGATGACTGAAATAACGACCAAAATTGCTAAAATGGCAAGCAATTTGCCAGTTGTTCGTCGATAATCACCTAACTTGTCGGTCACCTGGGCATAACCAATTAACGAACCGTTCTTTTTTGACAACAATGGCTCAATTCCGACTAACTCCTTTTTTCCTTGAAAAGTAGTCGTCATGATTTTACGCTTGTCAGCCGAGTGAAAGGTTACCGGATCATTTCGGGATTTAAAGAGCTGCTTTTTATCAGTACCATAAACATTAACGAGAATATTATCACGGGAAAAATTAACAATCAGCGAATCCGAATAGATATTATCAGAATCCGACTGACCATTTGTCGCTGCACTCTCACCCTTTGTGATACTTGGCTGCAAGTAATGGTCGACATCTTTTTTACTCAGTGGTGATTCATAATTAGATAGTCGTGACGAAACGGTCGTTAAGGTATTATCAATGTGAATTTTTTCCTGTTGCAGCAAGACGTTTGTAAATCGATTAAAGAGCACAACGGAAAAAATTAACACGATTGCCAAAACACCAAGAGAAGTGAAAAAAGCCCACTTCCACTTTAACGATCGCCTACCTTTGGTCCCTGTTGATTTGGAAAAACTCATGAACGCATCACGTACCCGGTCCCTCGGACAGTCTGAATGTAACTGTTCTCACCGGGACGATCGATTTTGTTACGTAAGTATCGAATATAAACATCAACAACATTGGTTTCAACTTCGGAGTCGTATCCCCAAACCTTGGTTAGCAGGACATCTCGAGCCAGAACAACGTCAACATTTTCCATTAATGTTAGAAGAAGTTCGTACTCACGCTTGGTTAAATTGATGACTTCATCGCCGCGACGAACAATGCGACTCTCCTTTTCGATCGTTAAATCTTTGAAGGTCACTGACTTTTTATTGCTCTTTTGTTGATCGTTCTCTATTTGAATCCGACGAAGCAATGCCCGAATTCTTGCCAATAGTTCTTCAATCGCAAATGGTTTAACAATATAATCATCAGCCCCATGATCGAAGCCAGAAACTCGATCAATGACAGAGTCTCTGGCAGTCATCATGATAATTGGTGTGTTTTTCTTTTCCCGAAGACGACGAGCAACTTCCATTCCGTTTAGTTCAGGTAACATCAGATCCAACAGAATAACGTCAAAATTATCATCCAACGCTGCTTGTAACCCAGTTCGGCCATTTAACTCAACCTGAGTATCATATCCTTCATGCTTTAATTCGAGTTCGACGAAGCGCGCCAAATTCTTTTCGTCCTCAATAATCAAAATTCGACTCATAAATGATCAGCTCTCCTAAGTGTATTAGTTTCTTTATTATATCTATTGAAATATTTTAACATAACTCTCATTTTACCATAATTATGAAACAGATAGTCATTAAGTTTGACCTTTTAGGCTTTTTTTGGTCTTTTTTGGTCTATTCACCTAAAAGGCTTACATTTTCTGGAAATATTTTTCATTTTTTGATTTTTGTGTACTTTTTCACTTGAATATCATTGCTAGCTTGCTTATAATGTACTTGTTTGAAAATATATTACAAAAAGGATGATTAATAGATGAAAGCAGCTGTTGTACGCGATCCAGTTGATGGATATGTTGATATTAAAGATGTAGATTTACGACCAATTCATGAAGGTGAAGCATTAGTTAAGGTTGAATATTGTGGATTATGTCACACGGATCTTCACGTTGCCGCTGGCGACTTTGGTAAGGTTCCCGGCCGAATCATTGGTCACGAAGGCGTCGGAAGAGTTATCCAGGTTGCTGACGACGTTGACAATTTGAAGATTGGTGATCGAGTTTCAATCGCCTGGTTCTACAGAGGTTGTGGTCACTGTGAATATTGTACAACTGGTCGTGAGACTCTTTGCCGCAACGTTCAAAACTCTGGCTACACGGTTGACGGTGCAATGGCTGAACAAGTTATCGTCCCTGCTGACTACGCAGTTAAGGTACCTGAAGGTCTTGACCCAGTTGAAGCAACTTCATTAACGTGTGCTGGTGTTACCATGTATAAGGCTCTTAAAGTCGGTGAAACCCGTCCAGGTCAATGGGTTGAAGTTGTTGGTTGTGGTGGTCTCGGAAACTTAGCCGTTCAATATGCCCACAATGTATTTGGTGCCCACGTTGTCGCCGTTGATGGTAATGAACAAAAACTGGCTGCTGCTAAGGAAAATGGTGCTGATATCACCATTAACCGTCATGATCCAGATGTTGCTGAACAGATCCAAAAGAAGGTTGGCGGGGTTCACAATGCTCAAATTACTGCCGTAACGACTGATGCCTTCACAACTTCAGTTAACGCATTGCGTCCAGATGGTAAATTAGTTGCCGTTGCCCTTCCTAAAGGTGACATGGCTCTTAACATCGATAAGACTGTTCTTGATGGTATTCAAGTTGCCGGCTCATTAGTTGGTACCCGTCAAGACCTCAAAGAAACCTTCCAATTCGGTGCTGAAGGTAAAGTTAAACCAATCGTTCACACTCGTCGTTTAAACGAAGTAAATGACATCATTGACGAAATGAAAGCTAACAAGATTGTTGGCCGGATGGTCGTTGATTTCACTAAATAATGACTGTCTATTGAGAAGATCTTTAGAAAGACGCTAACCAGTTAAAGGTTGGCGCCTTTTTTATATTGTGGGGGCTGAACTAATTCGTAGTTTGCGTCATGGAGCGCTCTAATCCAAATTTTGGTTCTACAATATCTGTTGTTGGTAATAGATTTTATCTATTACTGATGACAGATTTTTTGTTTCTCGTTAGA
>NZ_JAUCAP010000111.1:0-6121 GCF_030361045.1 Lentilactobacillus sp. TOM.63 | reverse complement strand
ATAAACTGGTCGCGTAAACTAGTTTGGTGAACCCAAATTGCCGGTGAATTTCATCAATCACTTGGTTTAACCGGCTACGGCGAATTTGGTTGCGCGGGGTTTCAAATAAATTAAGTTGTTGGCCGGAATTGGCACTTAGTTTACTGCTATAAACGCCAATATTCCGGACAGCTTGACCGTCCCAATTCTGACGGAATAACCACAATAATTGTTGCGTCAAAACTTGATTGTCGTTAGTCGGTTCAATTTTTAAAGCCTGGTTAAAGCCACCGCGGCCATCTGCTTCTGCCGCGGCAGAGGAAAACCCAATGCTTAGCGATAGACAACCTGCCAGTTTATGGTGGTGCCGAAGCCGAGCCGCCATCTGTTCCCCAATTTCTTTAATGACCGTTTCAATTTCGGCTTGGTTAAAATAGTCCCGTGGCAGAACTTGCGAATTCCCCAGGCTATAGCAAATAATTGGCTACCAATGACCCCCAGCTGCTGTTTGAGCAAATAAGGGTTAGTGTGGGCTAGCTCATACATGTTGTGAATTTGAAGGCGGTTCAAACGTTTGGCCATGCGGGGGCCAATACCCCAAACGTCCGTTAACTCATCAATTGACCAAATCTTATCCGGCACAGTTTCGTAATGGATTTCACCGATCAATTCATGATTATGTTTAGCGTAAAGGTCTAAGGCTAATTTAGCTTGCACCGGATTGTCACCAATTCCCACGGTGGTATACAAACCTAGCTTTTGCCGAACTATCTTTTGAATCAAGCGCGCCACTTCGCGAACGGAATTGCCAAACAGCCGCCAAGTATGGGTCATATCAAGAATGCTTTCATCAATCGAATACGGCCAAACCTCTTTTTCAGTAGTAAATTGATGAAAGATCTGATTGATCTGCAAATTACGTTGAATATAAAGGTTCATGCGCGGTGGCACGACCCACAACCTGGGGTCATTGGGTAAGTCACGTTTACGGGAGACGTTGGCTTTAAGATGAAATAAGTGCTTAGCTTCGGGTGACGTGGCTAAAATGAGTCCGCCATTGGTATTTTCAGCTTCACTAAGGACCACTAATGGGACTTTTAAGGGATTTAGCCCCCGGGAAACGGCTTCGCAACTAGTATAAAAGGACTTGTTATCGATTAAGAAAAACACCCCATGGGGTTCATCATCAGTAAACAATTTCATCACTTCCGTTAGCTTTTACCTGTATTGTAGCACAAAAAGCAAACGTATGTTCCCTAAAAAACTGCTAGAAAGCTGATTAAAAATAGTCGAAAGTCAATTATAGTCATGCTATAATATAGACAGAAAAAGGAAGTCCCGCTAAAGCAGGACTTCCCGTACAAGCCGCTTTAAAGGCGGTGGCCTAGATTACAAAACTACATTGTCGCCCTGTAACCGACCAAAGTTACGCAGGGCGGCTTTTTTATTTGTTCCTCTTGTCGATGTATGTTAGCAACGCTAAAATAAACATTGCAAACAGCAGCATCAACGAGAGTGTCTGGAAGACGCTCATTGACTGTGAAACCTTCCTGAAGATTATTCCATGTTCCCATGGGCCTCACCTCACAAGGGAAAAGACAGCCACCGCCCTTAAAACTTCTTGCTCAATCCATTATACAGGGAAATTAAAAATCAACCAAGAGCAATAAAACCGCTCTTGACAGCAAAGGAAAGCTACAACACTAGCAAGCTCAGCAAGCAAGGCTAATAATACTGCTGCAATGGGAAATAACAAGCGTCCAGTAGGGCGGTCCAAGAGCGGGCGCAAACCCTACCAGACAGTACGATTATAAAAGTAAAGAAGGTCATAAAATCAGCTACTAGAGGGAAAACTGTGGTAAAAGACAAATAAGATGGTGAAATGATGACTATAAAGTCAAGTCAGATAAATAGGTAGTTGAGCATATAAATTGCTTTTGGCGATTTGATTACTTATAATAAGTGCAATAACAAATGACTAGTAAAAGGCGGGTAAAACAATGGATAAATTTAAAAATATTATTATTGGATTTGGTAAGGCGGGTAAGACATTAGCTAAGTACTTGGCGCAGCATGATGAGACCGTGCTTCTGATCGAACGGTCAAAACAAATGTATGGAGGGACTTGCATCAATGTTGGCTGCCTACCATCTAAAAATTTAATTTTAAATGGTCAACGTGGCTTAGACTTTACTACGGCAGTTAATAAGCGTGGTGAGATGACTAGACAGTTGCGAGACAAAAACTATCACATGGTGGCTGATGAGCCACTAGCAACAATTTGGGATGGGTCAGCACGTTTTATCGACAATTATGTTTTGGCAGTCGTAATGAGTGATGGAACAACTAAGAAGGTGAGAGGTGAACGCATCTTCATTAATACTGGAGCGGTTCCAAATTGGCCATCAATCCCAGGGTTAGAATTCGGTCAGCGGATTTTTACGTCTAAAGAAGCTATGGAATTGGAGAAACAACCGAAACGACTAGCAATTATTGGTGGCGGTTATATTGGCCTTGAATTTGCTGGAATGTTTAATTCCTTTGGTACGCATGTAACGATTTTCGACCAACATACCAGATTGTTAGAGCGCGAAGATCCTGATATTGCGACCGAGGTCGTAGCAGATCTGACTGACGCAGGGATCGAGATTAAACCGGCGACTCAACTAACTCAAGTAAAAGATAATGGTGAGAAGGTTACATTATATTATCAACAAGGTGATCAAACCAACACTGCGAAATTTGATGCGGTATTAGTTGCAGTCGGTCGACGGCCTAATATAAATAGTTTAGGGCTAGAAAATACCGATATTGCTTTAACCAGTCGTGGTGCTATTCAGGTCGATGATCATTTAAGGACCACAGTACAAAACGTTTGGGCGTTGGGCGACGTTAATGGCGGTCCTATGTTCACTTATGTCTCATTGGATGATTTTCGTATTATTGTAGATCAATTGTTTGATAAGGGGGATCGCTCAACGGCCGATCGAATGGTGATACCGACTGCTTCGTTCCTAAATCCACCACTGGCTAACGTCGGCTTAAATGAACGTCAAGCTAAGAGTGCAGGTTATGATTTACAAACCTTCAAGCTATCAGTCAAGGCGATTCCAAAGGCCCGTGTCTTGGAGGATCAACGCGGGCTTTATAAGGTAACCGTTGATCAAAAAACACACCTTATTTTAGGGGCAACATTGTATGCCGCTGAGGCTCATGAAACCATCAATCTAATTGCATTGGCAATGAAGGCCAAATTACCTTACGAAAGATTACGCGACATGATCTATACTCATCCAACAATGTCTGAAGCCTTGAATGATCTTTTTAAGACCCCGGTTGTGAAAAGCTAACGCCCTAGAAACACAAAGCCGACTAGTTAATCGAGGAAACAATCAAGAAATCACCGTTAAAATTATTACGCAATGTGATTAACAATGCCCTTAATCTAAAGGACCGGGTTTACCAGATCTTTGAGCATTGTGATCTACCTTTACACAATAACCACGATGAGCAACAGATCCACTCTACCACGCTGGTGCGAAAGAATAAGTCTGTTCACAAAACCAACGGCAGGCGCAAAGGCTAATACGATCTGGTTTGGTATTGTACAAATGGAAAAATTAAATAAACTGGACGTCTTTAAGTATTTTTAACCATTACTAACGGTTTACACGCAACGTAACACGCCAGATATTGAGGCTTATTTACCGGGGGCTCCAGAAATTCAGGCCACGTGTCGTGTTTAATAGAGAAACCAAAGCGGGCGACTAACGCAGAAAACTGCGTTGGTCGCCCGCTATTTTTGTTTGAACCCAGGGATCTGAGATACCATCAATGGTTAAGATTCAACCCGGTTCGTTGTGGAGTGCTTACGATCATTCAATCATGATCAAATAGTAAATCTACTTATAACTACTAAACCTAAGCTTAGCAATAACGTCACTAGTCCAATTAACATCATACCCATTGATGATCCATCACCTGTTTGAGGTAATCTACTTGTTTTATCGTACATTTTACCTTGAGTGAAATCCTTTGGTGTTACCTTATTCCCATTATTAGGAACTTGAGGTTCCTTAGGCGTTGTCGGGTTATTAGGAACCTGGGGCTTCTTAGGCGTTGTCGGATTATGGGTATTAGTAATATTGTAACCATCAACAGTACTGGTGTACCCCGCAACTGCATCTTCCGTAACTGTGTAGGTAATCTTCTGACCATTAGCATAAGCAGCTAAGTTGTCGAAACTGTACTGCCAGTTATCACTGGCACTAACTTTCTTGCTTGCAACTTGTTGACCATTGGCCAATAAGTTTACCGTGATTGAACTTGGACGGATTCCATCTTGATTGTTGTTATCCCTCCAAGTCTTCGTCCCTGAAACTGAGGTTTTCTCAATCTTATCGATAATTTTAATAACGGCCCCTTTTGAATCAAAATTTGTAGAAGTTACGATTACCGTATCTGCTAATTGATATCCCTTAGGTGCACTGACCTCTTTCAATTGGTAACTATCACGTAACAACCCATAGATAGTGCAAGGTGGTCGTGGCTTATCGATTGCGGATGCGTTACCAGGTGGCAAAGACCGATTTAAAATCGTTAGTCAATCAGATTTTGACTGGACGATCGATACAGATAAGTACACCTATCCAAACCATGAAGGTATTGATTTCTATCATCATTACAAAGAAGATATTGCACTGTTTGCCGAAATGGGTTTCAAGTGTTACCGTTTCTCAATTGCATGGTCACGAATTTTTCCAAATGGTGATGAAACGCAACCTAACGAAGCCGGATTAAAGTTTTATGATGATGTGATTGACGAATGCTTGGCCAATAATATTGAACCAGTGATTACAATCTCACATTATGAATTGCCATTGAACTTGGCCAAACGGTATGGTGGTTGGAAGAACCGGTATTTGATTGAATTCTACGAAACTTTCGCGCGGACCATCTTAACGCGTTATGCTTCAAAGGTTAAGTACTGGATGACCTTCAACGAAATCAACAGTGCGGCACATTTTCCGGTGATGGGCCAAGGATTAGTGCCATCGACGGGTGCTAATGTCAAAAAGAAGCTTGCCACAAACTTATGCCGAAGATGAGGATGAAGCCCAAACTTTGATTGTGACGTTGCGAGATGCCACATTAGGAGTGACACTCGGATTAGCCTACACGATTTATCGGGATCGGCCAGTTATCACGCGTAGCGCCCGGTTGATTAATCACGGTGAGCAAGCTGTCGACTTAGAAAAAGTGGCTTCGATGCAGATGGACCTGCCAACCCAACCATTAGATGTGCTCCTACGTCAAGTTTTGGTACTAAAAAAATTAGCCGTTTATCCTAATTCTTTCGGTGTTATACCAGTTAATGTAATTTTCAACTCTGAGGACTAAGTCCTCAAAACTAGTAAAACGTGTTTGAAAAATAAATTCTCGTTTAAGTAGCGAATGGAAAGCTTCGAGCGGACCGTTATCATATGGATAACCTTGTTTGGAATATGAATGCCTAATCAGGTGCCGCTTTAACAGGCCTTCATAAGCAATACTGGTGTATTGTGAACCCATATCAGAGTGCAAAAAGGTTGGCTTAGAAGCCCTGCTCAAGGCTTGCAACAATGTCTTAATAATCAGTTTCGATGCCATCTCCTTGCCAATTTTGAAAGCGATGATTTGCTTACTAGCTTGGTCAAAGATGGTACTTAGATAAACCCAAGTGCCTGGTCTTAGTTCTAGGTAGGTTATGTCAGCACGCCAAATAGTTCCGATTGGATGGTTCTTAATCAAGTTAGGCCGTTGAGAATAATCTACATGAGTGCCTGGCTTCTTAAAACGCTGCCCCATTAGTGATCGAATGCCTAACTCCTGCATTAATCGGTAGACACGATTGGGGCCAATGACTACACCAAGTCTTCTCATGGCAATTGTGATCCGAGGGTAACCATAGGCTTTATAATTATTTTTCCAAATTTCAAAGATCTGGCTTTTTAAAATCGTATCTTGTTTATCATGACGACTTGTCTGATAGTGTTTCCAATGATAATACGTACTTTTAGAAAGCCCTAAGAAGCTGTCCAAGATCTATGATTTTTGATATACTTCTATGTAAAAAGCGAGTTTAAGCTATGAAAAATTATCC
>NZ_JAUCAP010000110.1:0-6135 GCF_030361045.1 Lentilactobacillus sp. TOM.63 | reverse complement strand
TTAACCACCAGTCTGCAAATGGTCGTTTTAGCGTTTTTAGCACTATTACTTAAGAGATTTTAGACAGCTTCTTAGACAATCCTATTGGCTATTAGTCACTAGAACTCAGATTGGTAAATTAACTGATAACATTGGTGCTCTTAAAATGATATCAAATAATAAAAAATTATGTTACAATTCCACTTAGAAGGGAAGTGTTTATTATGTTAGAAAAAAGCGCAGATTTAGGAGACTACGGTCCAGCACCCTTTGCACCTGATTTAAAATCGGCTGCTTTGGAAAATGAAAATTATCGAACTACTTTGTGGACCGGGGATCATTTTCAAATCACATTAATGGCTATTCCAGCCGGAGGTGGTGATATTGGTATGGAAATTCATCATGGTAATGATCAACTTATTTACTTAGTAGCCGGTATTGGCCACGTTAAAATGGGGAAAGATAAAGATCATTTAACAATTGATCAGGAAATTCATCCGGGAGAGGCTGTAGTTGTTCCTGATAACACTTGGCATAACGTGATCAACGCTGGAAAACAGACCATGAAGGTCTTCTCTATTTATTCACCGGTCAAGCACCAAAAAGGAACTAATGAAGCCACTAAAGCCGATGCAATTAAGCAGGAGGGCCCTCTGGAGGGTACTGGTGAATAAGACAAATTATTTATCAAAAGATATGATTTATGTCAAGAACTAATGGTATTCTTTGATAAATAATTTGAATTAGAATTTTTTCTGAACTATGCAATTAATAATTTTTTAGTTGCATTTAGCAATCGGGACTTATACAACCGAAAGAGTGGAACATAGTGCCACCCTTTTAATTTCAAAATATGTAAAGAGCTGTTATAAAAATTTTTAGTGGAATTTTTATAACAGCTCTTTATTTTTTACACAAAATAAAGTCTGTAAATCTTTCTAAGACCTATTTCGATATATTCTTAAAAATAATCTACTTATCTCTTTAATTTTTAATTATTCTTAGAACGTTTAGTTAAGTTTGATGCATAAATTATAAATGATTATAAATTATTTAAAATAAAGTTCGCTTTGCCTAAAATCCTATTTACATTAGCCTAAATTGTGATAAAATTTAGCATGTATTTTAAGGAGGTTTTATAAAATGGTAAAAGATAAATCTCCAAAGAAGCAACATTTGATTCACTATGCAAATGGTCCTTCTTTGGAGGAGATTAATGGATCAATTACAGTTCCAAAAGATCAAGGCTTTTGGAAAACGTTATTTATGTATTCCGGACCCGGTGCTTTAGTTGCGGTAGGCTATATGGATCCTGGTAATTGGTCAACTTCTATTACCGGTGGCCAAAATTTTCAATATTTATTAATGTCCGTAATCTTAATGTCGAGTTTAATTGCCATGTTACTTCAATATATGGCGGCTAAACTGGGCATTGTGTCGCAAATGGACTTAGCTCAAGCTACACGAGCACGAACAAGTAAAAGTTTAGGAATTGTTTTATGGATTTTAACAGAATTGGCAATCATGGCAACTGATATTGCTGAAGTTATTGGGGCCGCGATTGCTTTATATTTGTTATTTCATATTCCATTAGTCTATGCCGTGTTTATTACTGTGTTTGATGTTCTGTTATTGCTATTATTAACTAAAGTCGGTTTCCGCAAAATCGAAGCAATTGTCGTTTGTTTAATTTTAGTAATTTTGTTTGTCTTTGCTTACGAAGTCGCTTTATCACACCCAGATTGGGCTGGCGTTTTCAAGGGATTGATTCCAACTGGTGAAACTTTTGCCGGTTCACCTAATATTGGTGGTCAAAATCCTTTGAGTGGGGCCTTAGGAATTATTGGTGCGACAGTTATGCCCCATAATCTTTATCTGCATTCAGCTATTTCTCAAACACGAAAAGTCGATCATAATGATCAAGATGATATTGCTCGAACAGTGAGATTTTCTACTTGGGACTCTAACATTCAACTTTCATTCGCTTTTGTTGTTAACTCACTGTTATTAATCATGGGAGTCGCTGTGTTTAAAACCGGTGCCGTAAAGGATCCTTCTTTCTTTGGACTCTTTCAAGCATTGTCTGATTCCTCTGTTTTAAGTAACGGTATTTTAATTGCCGTTGCTAAATCTGGTGCTTTGTCAATTTTATTTGCAGTAGCACTATTAGCTTCTGGTCAAAATTCAACGATCACGGGTACTTTAACTGGACAAGTCATCATGGAGGGGTTCATCCACATGAAGATGCCATTATGGTTGCGTCGATTAGTTACCCGTCTAATTTCAGTTATTCCCGTATTAATTTGTGTAGCTATGACTAGTAAAGAAACACCAATTCAACAACATGAGGCACTAAATACCTTAATGAATAATTCCCAAGTCTTTCTAGCCTTTGACTTACCATTTTCAATGTTGCCATTATTAATGATGACTGATAATAACAAGGAAATGGGCGATCGTTTTAAAAATACTCTGTGGGTTAAAATATTAGGATGGTTCTCAGTTATTGCTTTAACTATTTTGAATATGAAGGGATTACCAGATAATATTATAGCTTTCTTCGGTGCCAATCCTTCTGCAAGTCAAGTATCATTAGCTCATATGATTGCTTATCTCATTATTGTTGGCATTGTTGCCTTATTAATTTGGACTGTTGTTGATTTATATAAAAGTCGCAATAAAATGCCTAAACGGTTTGAAACCACTGCGGAACATTATAATGAAAGTGAAGATGTGTAATTTAGAACCTAATAGATTGGAAGGATATTATTATGTCTAATAATTCTCCGCACACAAAATTCCAACGAATTTTAGTGGGTGTAGATGATTCACCAGATGCTCAGCTGGCTTTTCAGTATGCAATTGCTGAAGCTTATCAAGTCAAAGCTTCCTTGATTATCACTTCAATTCTTGAACACGATGATGATAATGTTTATCAAGCTTTAAATAAAGATTATGTTCATGGAGAACGTAAAGAATTAGTTGAACACCTTGAACATTATCGTAAGTTAGCTTTAGAAGCAGGCGTGGATCAAGTCGATACAGTAGTTGATGAAGGCGATCCTGGAGAAATTATTGTTAAGAATGTTATTCCTGCGGCCAAAGCAGACCTATTAGTAATTGGTTCGTTAGCTAAAAAGGGGCTTAAAAAGTATTTTGGCTCGCAAGCGGCTTATATGGCTAAATATGCTCCGATTTCTGTCATGGTGGTTCGCTAGACTAATAGTTGGTTCTCTTGCTTAGCTAAGCACCCTTAATTATTTTGGGTTAAGAGTGATAATTAATGCACGACAAAGTGTCACTCTCCCAATCCCCTAAAAGACCCCTTCAATTAAGTGTTGAAGGGGTCTTTTAGTATATTGGAGGCTCTAGAACATCTGTTTGCTCCTCAACTATTGTTGGTGAATTTAAACAAAAATCATTATTTGGGTTCTGAATTATCGATTTATATTTGCTTGTTTTTTCGTGTCGTTCATGTTAAAAGTTCCTTAGGCTAGTTTATTTTAGTAATATCATTAAACTGTCATTATTCACGATTACTAACTTATTAACGAACGTTATGAAACTGCCCTTTAATTGCGCTTTTGCCGGTTAACTAACCCCTGTTTAGAAGCTGTCCAAGATCTATGATTTTTGATATACTTCTATGTAAAAAGCGAGTTTAAGCTATGAAAAATTATCCCAGCAATATTACTCGGCAACAATTTGAATTAATTCGACCAGCTTTAGAAAATTTTCGTAAGAAGCTGTTTAGTATCTTTGTAGAATAGCTAAACTATAGGTATAATTTACATAAAAAACTGGAGTTAGCTTATGTAATCTTTTACGCATCACCATGGTAGCAATATTACACGTGAGGAATTTAATCTCATCGGAATTTACCATGAAGGCGCACACAAGAGCACTGCACTAAGACAAATTGACTTATACGATATCTTTTGCGCACTGCTTTATACCATGAAGAATGGGTGTACTTGGCGTGACCTTTCGGGTAATTTTTCAAAGTGGCATTAGAATATTAATATTAAAGGGGAAGGTTTAAGATATGGCAACATCAATTCAGGTAAATAAAAAATCAGTTGAAGAAATGCTCACAAGCGGTGCAAAAAGAGAGTTTGTGATTCCAGAATATCAGCGACCGTATGCTTGGTCGACAGATGAGATTAATACATTGTGGGAAGATTTAGTCAACTTTGCAAATCAAAGAAGTGAAAAGACATATTTTCTAGGGGCAATTGTCTTTTATGAAAACGAAAATGGCGAGCAGGAAATAATTGACGGACAACAAAGGTTAACGTCATTATTTTTAATGTTGCGAGCAATTTACTCTAAGTTGGAGTCTATGAAAAAAGACAAACAAGTTATTGGGCTTCAAACACAACTAGGAAAAACCATATGGGAAACTGATCCTATAACACAAGAACCCAACAAAAAAAAGGTTCTTATTAGTTCTTTAGTCTTGAATGAATCAAGTAATGAAACATTAAAATCAATATTAATAAGTGGAAAATCAGATTCATCTGAAAAAGACAATTATTCCAATAACTTCAACACATTTTGTCAACTTATTGATGGATACGCTAAGGAAGAACCATTTCAATTTTACGAATTAATTGTACACATTCTAAAAGATGCGATACTGTTACCTATCGAAGCCGACACACAAGATACGGCTCTGACTATTTTTTCAACGCTAAATGACAGAGGAATGCCGCTCAATGATGCTGATATTTTTAAAGCAAAGATATATAACTCTCTTAGCGCCGATCTCAGGGCCCCTTTTATTTCTATGTGGCAAGATGTAAGTGAACGATCCGAGGCTGCTGGAATTAATATTCAGGCGTTATTTGCCTATTATGCCTTTACATTAAGAGCTGAAGATAATGATAAGGATACTAGTCGTCCCGCTTTGCGCAAATATTTTGGACGCAATAATTGGGAAAAGTTACGACAGTCAAGAACAATGAGTGACATAGAAAGAGAAATGGATATTTGGGAAACAATTAACACTAGAAACATAGCAGAGTGTCCAACTTGGTATAAAAATAATGAAGTGCAACAACTTCTGGATATACTTACAAGCTATCCAAATGAATATTGGAAATACACAATTAATACTTATTTACTGATTAAAGGGAATGATAAGCCTGAATTCACAAAAGAATTTGTCGTTTTTTTAAAAAAATTTATAAGCGTATTGGTATCTGGATATCTTATCAAACCAACGGTCAATGCAGTAAAACAACCAATAATGAATTTAAATGCATCAATATTCAGCAATTCTCTTAACTTTAGTGGCTTCAAGTCTTCCTTGGAAGAGGCAATTGAGAACGTGATTGAACCACCAGCAAAACTAATACCTATGCTACTTAAGATCATTGCCTACGATGACAGCAAACAAAGAACACTTCTACCGTTTAGATTGGACGTCGAGCATATTCTTCCTAGAAAATGGCAAACAACGAGTTTATATGGCTATTCATTTGACCAAGTTCAACCGTATATTGAACATCTGGGAAATAAAGTCCCATTTGAAAAAAGGCTAAATATCCAAGCGGGAAATAAGTATTTTGAACAAAAAAAAGGAAGGTATTCTGTATCTAAAGTTGAAATTGTAAAACAACTTTCTCAATATCAGGGTTCTGAATGGGGAATCTCGAATATAACCGAAAGAGATGATAAATTAAAAAAGATGTTGAAAATGAAATTATCGTTTTGGAATAAAGGACTTTAATACATCTGATTTAAAACAGGTTAGTGACTTATGTTGTCTTCAGTCGGGTTTCCTTGACCATATGCAACTTTTTAAAGAAAATGAAGCAAACTTGACTCCTAGTAAATAAAAATGGTCGTTCTAAGTTAATCATCGGACGGAGTTGATTGCTTCCAAAAAAGTTAAGGCATTGGCAAATGTAGTTGTGAGTCAATGACAGGCTTCTGTAAAAGCACATTGTCGGTCTTACGGACCAGTAGATGAAGTGGAAATTTTTTTAGGCTAATTGGTTGATGCTATGACCACTAACTTCACCGCACCAGAGATTTAGACGGGGGATAGCACCAAGCAAAAATACAATAGGGTCTACCCTATTGTATTCGGTTGAAAGTTGGATTATTATTAGTTACATATAAGTGATCCGGAGGCATTCTGAAAATGAC
>NZ_JAUCAP010000109.1:0-6253 GCF_030361045.1 Lentilactobacillus sp. TOM.63 | reverse complement strand
AAACAAAAAGAGCCCTAATCACAAAGTGATTAGAACTCGAATTTAGTTTCACCAACAACAGTTGACGAAGAGCCTTTAAAATTAGCCCCGGTCAAAAACTGATAAAAGTCAGCTTCTAACTGGGGCTGTTTGCATCATAGGTAACAGCTTGCGAGCACCTATGCCTTAGATCTTCATCAACCTGAATTATTTTACTAAGATTTTAATTCCTAAATACAAGTTATAAATAAACATTGCGATATCCACAATGATGACTAGCCCCACCAGGACAATGAATAGGATTGCGATAGATCGGGTTTGATCGCCCACCGTAATTGCCATAATGCCCACCAGCATAAATGTGAGTGTTGATAATACGACTGGAATCAAATGCAATAAAAAGGCGTGCTTTGCCGTTTCATGCATGTTTTGGTTATCCTTACTGATCAACCAGACAATGAATGGAAAGATGAACGGGGCGAAGACGATCGACAAATATGATAATGCATTAACAACTTTGTTTTCTGACATGTCAATTCCTCTCGTTTATTTTGAATACGACTTGTAAACTGGCGCTCTGAAAAGGTCAACGTAGGAACCCATTGCCGAGTAGTCTCTCAGTACGGTGAGCCGTTGATCATTAATGGTCCGATGAGTGATTCCCCAGCCTCTGTCGCTCTGATAACCGTGCTGAGCGTAGGCGTTAAACGTGTAACGACTGCTGCCTTGGATTTTGGCGACTGCTAATTTTTTATAACCTTTCCAAGTGCTTTTAAAGAGGGTATGGGACTTTCCTTTATAAGATTGGGTAACTGAGTATTGATTGATATGGGTGACACACATTTTGCCATCAACGTATGAATACCAGTTCCCACGCCAACTTGAAGGGGTGTAGTTATGGATCTTCCCAACTTTGTAGTAAGTATCTGCGGCTTGGGCTGAGATAGGTGACGCTTGGATACTGGTAGCGGCAAGTGCGACGCCGGCTAAAATGGTTAAAGCGAGCTTAATGAGTTTTTTCAAGGTGAGTGCTCCTAACAGAAAAATTCGAAAGGGTAATTAGAATCAGTGATCAGATTTGAGCTTAGATAACTTTAAAAACTATAACGTTAAACGGGCTAAATTGTCAAATTGAGTTGCTTATTGGTAAGACTTCCAAATAAAAGAATTTCAAAAAATGATTGACAGTCGGTGTTAGTTGGGTGTTTAATGGCCTTGATCAAATAATTTAATCTGTGGTCTGGGGTGCTGGATAAGTCCGGCTGAGAAATACCCATGGAACCTGAATCAGTTAGTACTGACGTAGGAAGACCAATTAGTCAATTTGTGACGATTTTTGCATGGCTAAGGACCGCTCTTTTTGTAGAGGAGGTCCTTTTTTTAATGGAAAGATAAAGTAAGCTGAAGAATCGGTTTGGTTGGTACGTTAGAATTTAGAATAGTGAAACGAGGCGGATATTTGATGAACATTCGATCACCACACTGGGACGTTAGACAGATTATTACGGTGACTTTGATTGGGATTGTCTGTGGGGCAATTTATTTTTACGGCGTTGACACCTTGTACAATGTGACCAAAATTGCGCTGACCCCAACTGGGTTAAGCCCATTTGTCGATGGCTTGTATTCTGGTTTATGGTACATCTCTGCACCTTTGTGTCTTTATTTTGTTCCAACGGTCGGCGCCGGAATTATTGGCGAAACACTTGCTGCGGTTGTTGAAATGTTCTTTGGTGCTCAATGGGGCATTATGACTGTTGTCGTCGGCTTTTTGCAAGGTGTCGGCAATGAACTTGGCTTTTTCCCGCATGGCTATCAGAAGTTTTCGTGGACAAGCTGCTTGTTGGGGGCTTTTGGCGCTAACCTACTAGGCTTTGGCTACAGCTTCCTCACTTCTGGATATAGTCATTATGGGACTGGGATGATTATTGCACTGTTTATGATTTCGACGGTTTCAAGCCTGGTATTTGATGGTGTTTTGGTGAAATTGATTACCCTTAATTTTGATCGGGTATTTGATAAGCTGCAACTCAACAATGTCAGTAAATTAAGCAAATAACGGAGGAAAAGGATGAAATTTACAACGCAGTTACGACAAGAAAACAATTCAGTTTGGCAACAAATTTTTGATTGTCCATTCATCACGGGTTTGACAGATGGTACCTTGGCCCCAGAAGCATTTCGTTATTACTTTATTCAGGATAATAAATATTGTGTCGCTTTTTATGACCTTCATCAAAAAATTGCGGCTAAAATGACGAATCGAGCCCACGCTGATTCGTTAGCCCACTTAGTTGATGTTTGTAACGAGATTAGCGAGCACAGCCCAATTTATGATGAATTGAACTTGACACAAACAGAAATCGATTCGGTGCCGGTTGCGCCAACGGCATATGCTTATATTACTAACATGAATTATCAATTTGAACAGCAAGGTATTGATGCTGGAGAGGCCAGCTTGGTTCCCTGTTATTGGACCTATACAGAGATGTTTCGTAAAATTGCTGAAAAAGGATTTAATACTAAGCCAGTCTACAAAGATTTTATTGATTTTTGTGCATCGGAAGAATTTGGCTCGGTTAATCAGCAAATGCTCAATTTAACTGATGATCTGGCAGAGAATACGGACGATAAGGGCCGCGAGAAAATGCGGCTGGCATTTCAATACAGTAGCGAATACGAATTGCAATATTGGAATATGTGCGTGATCCATGAGCAATGGTTACTGGATCAAGAACAAGAAAAAGTTGCTCGGCCATTGAGATAATGATTTAAACTCGCGAGACTGGGATAAAAAGCGATTTGCCCTTAAATAGCGAAGATCAGCCATTTATCGCAAAATTGATCAATAAATATATCAATGGTCAGCTAAATGACATTTATAAACAAGCTGCTGACTAATACCTTGGCCCTGCTATATATACGCGCTTAAGCGGGGTTAGGCTAAACATCAGCTTGGTTAATCATTTCCCTTTTTGGCTTCAGGATCCTTACTACGACGCATTTTATCTTGACCTTCAATCGACTTTTTATACATCTTGTCGTTGACATATGGGTAGGTCCATTTAACCATTGCACTCATAATGATTGGCAAGGTGATAACTAAGATGACCAGTCCCACGATAACGGTCATTGCGACTTGAATCAGGGTAAGCACGTTGGAAGGAATCAATGCGGCAAATGTGCCGCCTAGAATGATGGCAGCTGAGATAACCACTGTTCCGATGATAGTTGCGGCATTCGTAATCCGCATTCGGACGTCAGTTATTGCGCTGGCATCACCCCTATAACGCATCATCAGGAAAATACTGTAATCCACTCCTAAAGCAACTAACATGATGAAGCTAAAGAATGGTGTATTCCAGGTAAGCATATTTTGGAAAAGAAGGTAGCCAGATAACCAGCGCGTGATCTGCAAGGCACCAAAGTAGGTCACAATCAATGTGCCGATAATCGTCAATGCCTGAACGAGTGAGCGGGTGACAAACATCAACGCAATTCCAATTCCAACCAGCATGATGACAACTGTTCTCAGGAAGTCCCCATTAGCGGTCTTTTGTAAGTCAGCTGTTTGAGAACTTTGACCACCAATTGCAACTTTGGCTTTGTTTAAGGATGAACCCTTCAACTTGGCGTTCACATCGCGCGTAATGGTTTTAATCCGGTTAGCGGACTTAGTGGTGCTTGGATCACTGTTTAGAATAAAGGTGATGTGGGTAATTTTACGATCCTTGGACATAAAGGCATCAAGTGATGGTGTGAAGGATGGGCTCTTAACACTTGCCTTTGGCATATAGAAGGTGTTGCCCAGATAGGACTTTTGCATTTCCTTTAGATAATCATTAACAGTATTGGTACCGCTGCTAACTTTGGATAAGCCGGCATTGGCAGAAGAAAGGCCTTGTTGGAGCTGTTGCATTTGAGTTTGGAGAGCTTTCATCTTTGAACTCAGAGTTTGAACGCCAGTATTGACTTCTGAACTGCCACTGGCAATGTTTTGAGCTCCAGAGACGAGTGATGAGCTGTTCTGCTGAAGTTGACTTGCACCACTGTGGAGTTGGCTTAAACCGCTTGAAAATGGCGTGACTTGTGAATGCAGGCGGCTAATGCCCGATGACAGTCGACTGGAACCAGAGGCCAAACGACTAACCCGACTTCGAAGAGCCTTCAAACGGGCGGTCTTAGATTGTAATTGTTGGATGCCTGAGTTGAGCGTCTGACTGCCGGACGATAGTTGACCGACACCAGAAGATAATGAAGAAGCGCCTTGACTAAGCGATTGAGAGCCGCTTGCCAAGCTGTTAACACCAGACGTATAAGCTGATAGGCTGTTACTCAACTGCTGGGCACCTGATTGAAGCTTGCTGGCACCATCAGCCAATTTCTCAACCTGGGCGATGCTGGCAGAAGTGTCCGAACTAGCAAGTTTCTTGTTGGCACTGTCCAATCCTTTTTGAACCTTTTTGATTCCGTAATTGGCTTGATCCAAACCATCAGTTAAAGTTTTCAACTGACTCTTCAGATAAAGTTGATCAATCTTAGTTCCACCTGGTCTCGTCACTGAGGTAACAGATTTAACGCCGGATTCCGAGTTCAAGTATCCGGTTAATTGATCGATTTCGGCCAAATACTGCTGGGTATTGAGTGGTTTCTTATTTTCGATGTAAAGCGTAGATGGTCCAGAGGTTCCGGCAGGGTAGTGTTCTTGAATGAGATTATAGCCTGCCTTGGATTGAACGCTGTTCGGCAATTCGTCTGCATTATTGAAATTCAATTTTTGAGATCCCATGAATAATAGCGGGATAGCTGCGATGATTAAGATGCCGACCATCACAAACGTGTGGGAAATTGTAAATTTGGATAGAAAATGCCAAACGACGCTGCGGTCATGGGCGGCCAGATTTTTACTTGGCCAGAATAACTTTTCACCCAAGGTTGCCATGAAGAACATGTTGAGGGTGAGCAGAACCATTAATAGGACCGCAACCCCGACGGCAACCCCGACACCAGAACGATAGAATGAGAATTTTGCCAGAGCCAGGGCAGTAAATCCGATTAACACTGAAGAACCACTATAGAGAATGGTTCTACCAGCATGGCGTTGAGCAGTTTTGGCAGCCGCGACTGCCGTTTGCCCTTGTTTAATCTGTTCTTTAAACCTGTCATACAGCAGGATATTATAGTCAGTCCCAATTCCAAAGAGAACCACGACTAAGAAGACTTGGGTAAAGTTGGAAATTGGGAAGCCATAGCGCTGTGCCAGGTTCATGACAATACTGAGAGAAATCAGGTAGGATACCGCAACGGTCAATAGTGAAATGATTGGGATGAGCAATGACCTAAAGACGATGATTAAGACAATAAAAATAAAAATTGCGGCAATAATTTCGGTCTTTTGAAGTCCTTTTTCGGTTGTTGCCGAGAAGTCTTCATTTAAGACATCACTACCGGTAACGTAGGTTCGCATCCCGGGTGTCTTAATTTTGTTGAGGACTTCATTGGTCTGACCTCTAACCTTGTACTTGCTGGGAACGGTGATCATGACCATTTCGGTAGTGCCATCGTTTGAAACCAGCTGCTTTTTGGCTGCTTCATTGTCACCGGCACTCGTAACACTCACGATATGTAGACTGGTATCACTGCGAATGGCTCGAACGGAGTCGCCGATCTGCAATGACTGTTCGTCCGTGATTTTACCGTGCTTATTATTAAAGACCGCGATTAAAGTTCGGACATTCTTGCCGCCTTCAGATTTTTTCTGAATTTTTTGGGCAACCTCGCTTTGGACGGTTGCTGGTAGGCGGACGCTTCCCTTATCACGGACCAACTGGGAAATGTTTGGCAGGGTAAATGCCGCAATTAATACCAGTCCAATCCAGATGATGAGAGATAGCAGGTGCTTTTCTCTGAAATTACGCATCAATTCTCTTCCTTCCATAAAACAAACTATTGTGTAACCTGATTTAAATTTGAGCACTTACAAAAACATGACAAAAAGGGTGATAATCACCGTGATTGACGAGCATCGATTACAATCTTAAAGTTAAGTGAAATCAATAATTGCAGTTACTGCTTCTTTTAAAGCCAAATAGATACATACTACATTTTAACATGATTTTGGCCGTTTCAAACCTGCCAAATCAGAGAAAACGAAAAATAGTTCTTACCCCGAATTGTCAAACAAGGCAGATTGGCTTAAACGTAAGCACTAAATAACTGGACGTCTACTTCGTAGACGTCTTTTTGAGTACCATAGAATTATTAATTAAGTATG
>NZ_JAUCAP010000108.1:0-6307 GCF_030361045.1 Lentilactobacillus sp. TOM.63 | reverse complement strand
TTCTAACGAGAAACAAAAAATCTGTCATCAGTAATAGATAAAATCTATTACCAACAACAGATATTGTAGAACCAAAAAAGGTTTCGAAACTTTTTTTCTGCTCTAAAAGTTGCCAACCTTCATTCAGTTATAGTGTTTAACTTGATTTTAAAAATATTCTTGATTTTTTCAGGCTAATTTTTTGTGTTCAAGTTCAAGATAATATAGTATTATGTGTGTTGAAAAGTATTAAGAAAGTATTAAGAATTAAATGTTTAAATTTGTTGTGAACCACTTCATTTTTAACTGAATTTCTAATATGATAGTGGTGTGAGTTCTAACGAAGGGGTGGAATGATTGAATAAGGTAATTAAACATGGACTTGCTGCCATCGTTGTAGCTGGGATGGGGATCTTGTGCTCAATGTTTCCGGCCCAAAGTACATATGCTCAGTCTACAAACGCAAACAGCTTCATAAATGAATATAAAAGTGATGTGAAGAAAGCGTCAACGAAATACAATTTGTATGGTTCTGTGATGATGGCTCAGGCTGCACTGGAAAGTGCGTGGGGACAAAGCCAGTTAACAACAGAAGCGAATAATTTCTTTGGGATTAAGGGGGCCTACAATGGCCAATCGGTTTCAATGCCGACAACCGAGTACAATAGTAATGGACAGATGGTTAATACCACCGCTAACTTTAAAAAGTATCCAAGTGCCTATGCTTCTTTTGCTGACAACGGTTCAACTTTGAGAAATGGGACTAGCTGGAATTCTCGCTATTATTCAGGCTCTTGGAAAGAGAATGCATCCAGTTACGTGGCAGCTGCAAATGCGTTGACCGGAAAATACGCAACGGCACCGACTTATGGGGCCTCGTTGATTAACTTGATTCAGACTTATAATTTGGATCAGGTATTCGGCGAAACAGCTTCGTCCTCCAGCAGTTCCAGTTCTGCAACTGCGGTGAGCTCAAGTTCTTCAGCAACCAGCAGTTCGGCCACTACGGCTCCAGTTGCTCAGAAGGCACCATTGGCCTCAGTTAAGTATTATCATTCATCTGGAGCCGACCAAGTTCCGCTCTCAAGTAAATATAAGAAATATTATGTGTATAATCATATCAAGGGCGCCAGTCACTCCGAAAAGAAGTACACTTGGCAGTCATTAGGCGTCAATAATCGGGTAAATGTTTACCTTGATATGCGTGGCGTCAAACAAGGAACTTCCAGTTCATGGTATCGATTGAGATTCTATCAAAACACCAAAGCTAAAAAGTTTTGGGTTTACGCACCAGCATTAAGCTTTGCTCAAACTTATTATGGTTCAACATCTGGTCGATTAACCCCAAATGTTAAGTCCGCTGGTAAACTCTATAATCACGTCGTTGGGACACCCACACTTGCTAAATCTGTTACCAAGCTCAAATCATTGAAGCCAAAAAAGGCAGGCTATTCAGTCGATAAAACTGCCCTTCAATCTTCCAGCAAGGGACCAATTCTCTGGTATCGGGTTTCTGACGGTAAAACTAAGGGCTGGATTAAGGGCAGCGATGTCACGTCGTATCCTGCCTCAGTTGCAATTGCCAACGCCAAGGCGACTAAAGTAGTGGCTAAGAGTGCATCTTCCAATCTGCTCTACGACCGAGCTGTTGATAATGGGAATATGCAAAAGCACTACAAAGTTGCCCAAACAAATCTGAAAATTGGCACAAAGGTGACCGTCGATAAAATTGGGTACAAGATTCAGGACCACTCAACTTGGTATCGCATCACAACGCCGGGTTCAAACAACAAATATTGGGTTTCTGCTAAATGTTTATCATGATTCAAACCCTAAAGTAGCAAATATCAGAAAATGATGTATAATAAAATTCTGGTATATGAATTTAGGGAGGTTTTCCAAATTTTTAAACGACTTAAAAAAGTGATTGGAAAAGCGATAATCCTGGGGGTCTCGATTATCGGTTTTTCTTTTGTTAGCAATCAAGTAGTCAACGCAAGCGTCGAAACCGACTTTATCCAACAAATGAAGGCTCCAATTGTGAAGGTCAGTAAACAAAATCACTTGTATCCTTCGGTAATGATGGCCCAAGCAATTGTCGAGAGTGATTTTGGCCGTTCTGAGCTCTCAGTGCAAGCTAATAATTATTTTGGGATCAAAGGGACCTATGATGGTCAATCGGTCACGATGAGTACCGGAGAGTATAATTCCAAGGGGAAGCATTATATGACCGCCGCTCAATTTAAAAAATATCCGAGTGTTTTGGCTTCAATCCGGGATAATGCGTATGTTCTCCGCCATGGTACTTTGACGGATCCAGACTATTATTCGGGAACTTGGACCAACAATGCGCTTTCATCTACAGATGCTGCCATGGCGCTTTCTTCGACATATGCGACGGACATGGCTTATGGGAATAAGTTGAATGCTGTGATTATCAAATATGATCTCAATAAACTTGACTCAAGTGCAAGCGCCAGTGATATCAACTCGAAAATAGAAGCATCCTTAAAGAAACAGTTGGGAAGTTCGAATAAAGCAGAACAAGTTCAATCTGAGCAAGAGGCCGAGTCCCGGATTACGCAGAACAATCAGCCACTACCCAAAAATATTTTTGGGCAAAATAAGCGTTCAGACAATCCCAATCAAGCTAATGAGGTCCAAATAAATAATATTCTTATGGAGAAAGTGACTCAACAATAATTTTTAAAGGTTCGCAAAGATTACTTGCGGATCCTTTTTTTGAGCGACCTTTTTGGTATAATGTGATTTGTTTATATTGGAATCTCTTAGAGTAGGAGAGAATAATTTTGGAAGATTATAAAGTAAAAGTGCAAAACGTTACCAAAGAATATGATTTATTTAAAACCCAATCAGAAAAGTTACGCTCATTCTTTTCGGTGTCTAAAAAAGCCGTTCCCCATTTCTGGTCACTAATGGGTATTTCTTTGACGATTCAACCAGGCGAAACCCTTGGCCTGATTGGCGTTAATGGTTCCGGTAAGTCGACTTTGTCAAACATTATTTCTGGTATTATTCCCCAAACCACTGGTTATGTGGACGTTCGTGGTGAAACATCGATTGTTGCGATTAGCGCCGGTTTACGAAATAATTTAACCGGCCGGGAAAATATTCGGCTAAAGTCCTTAATGCAGGGAATGACCAATGAACAAATTGATGAAATGATGCCAGATATCATCTCATTTGCGGATATTGGTGATTTCGTCGATCAACCTGTTAAGAGTTATTCAAGTGGAATGCGTTCCAGACTTGGGTTCGCAATTGCTGTTCATATTAAGCCAGATATTTTAATCATTGACGAAGCGTTGTCAGTTGGTGACGACACGTTCTATCAGAAATGTGTGGATAAGATTACTGAATTTAAAGAAGAGGGTAAGACGATTATTTTTGTCAGTCACTCTCTCAAACAAATTCGAATGTTATGTGACAAAGTTGCTTGGATTAACTATGGTGAGTTGAAGATGGTTGGTGAAACCAAAGAAGTCACTGACAAATATCGCGAGTTCACCCAGTGGTTTAAGAAGCTCAGTAAAAAAGAAAAGTATGCCTTTGAATCTAAACGAAAGAGCGTGCAAAAGAACTTCAGCATTGAAAATTATCAAAAGCAAATCACCGATCAAATGCAGAAAGAGGCCCCTCAGGATAAAAGTATTCCGTCAAAAGTTCACCATTTATTCTATGGATCAGTGATTAGCGAGAAGATGTCCATTTGGAACCAATTACTCACGTGGGGAGTTCTCCTTGTTATTGTGTTCTTCTGCTTAGTTAACATTTCTGGGTACTCTGTTGGGCACGTTTTGAGTGACCCGTCTTTGATTTTGCATCCATCCCACGTTTTAAATTTACCTGGCATTAAATAACGTTGATTGTGAATAATAGTGGTCTAAATTGATGGTTTTGTCGATTTACGCCACTTATTTTGATTACAGTATTGACAGCGCTTCCAAAAGTGGGTATATTATGTGCGGGTACTAAATAAATACCTTCTAATCAATTCTCTTTCTCTCTTAAAAACCGGCAGTCTTTGTACTGTCGGTTTTTTTATGTATAATAGTACGATAGTAGGAGGAGATTTTTTGAAAAGTAATGAAGTTTTAACGTTAATTGAAGAAATTACCCGCAATGACGGCTCAAAGTACATCGAAATTAGCAATATGGTTCAAAATGGGCGGGCGGAATTGGCAGCCGATAGAGGATTTATCAAACAGGTCCGGATCCTTCAGCTTAATATTCCACATTCTCCTCACGTTGCCAAGTATGAACACTACGTAAATGAGAATTTTACAATGCCAGATGAGAATATGGATCATTTCGAAGAATGGAAGAAAACCCCTGAAATGCAAAAGGAAGTTGCCATTATTCTGAAAGAAAATCACATCGGATAATTAAAATATGTTTGCATAGTTTTGGCAAATATGATATAAATATATATGTCGCAATTACAAAAACATTTTTGCTCCGTAGTTCAGTGGTAGAATAATTGACTGTTAATCAAGAGGTCGCTGGTTCGAACCCAGCCGGAGCAGTTAAGATCTTGGAGGAAGCTTTTCCCCACAAAATCTTTTTTTATGCATTTTTACTTGTAACAATCATGAGAATATGCTAAATTAATCTCATGGCATTTTAACTAAATATTTTTGCTCCGTAGTTCAGTGGTAGAATAATTGACTGTTAATCAAGAGGTCGCTGGTTCGAACCCAGCCGGAGCAGTAAGATGTTTTGTAAAGGTCTGACAAATGTCAGGCTTTTTATTTTTATATTAAAACCATTGATATTCAGATGTTGTCACATCCATGCATCAATCTTTCCATATGGCTGACAACTATGTTACGATAAATGTACCGTTTATCGAAAATAAAGTTTTGTTGCGTTTGATTAATTTTAAATATGAGGGGATATCAACATTGATTAAACAAAAAACAACCCGTACTATTGGACACTTAGTCGCAACGTTTATGGTTGGCGTTGTGATGATGCTAGTTGCCAGCTCACAAGTAGAGGCAAGTTCTGCTGTTAACACTTACATTTTGAACCATAAGCTGACGCCTGCCAATGTAACCAAACAAATTTGGAGTGGCTTTCCGCAGAACAAGTACACTACGGGGAAGCCGACTGGGGTTGTGGTTCATGAAACCGGCAATCCTAATTCGACAATTTTTAGCGAGATTGCTTATATGAAACAAAATTATCAAAATGCATTTGTGCATTCATACGTTGACGCGTCAAGGGTGATCAATATTGCCAACACGAACTATTTGGTATGGGGCTGTGCTTACCCTGGGAACGGGGAGTTCATTCAATTTGAACAAGTTGAGGTGCATAGTAAAGTTGCTTTCGCCAAAGAGGTTAATAATGCCGCAAATTATACAGCAGAATTGCTCCATCAATATAAGCTGCCGTTGAATGACGCCGCTTATGATGGTAAGGGAACCGTTTGGTCACACAATGCGGTTTCGAAATTTCTCGGGGGTACTGATCATACAGATCCAACCGGCTACTACGCCACTTCTGGGAAACAATTTTTCGGCCAGGCCTATACGATGAGTGATTTCTATCAATTGGTTAAACACTATTATAATGCCGCTGACACGTCGAATTCGACATCGACAGTCACTCACACGACGTTGTCATCCAAAGGCCGGCTGACGAGTTCTAACAAGGTTACTCAGCCAGTTACCATTCGATATCATCATGGCCAGGGAACAGAATCCGCCAGACTCAATTCAAATTACCAAAAGTTCAGGTTATATAACCATGTCAAAGGCTCTGATTACTTTACGTTTTACTATAACTGGAATAACGTATTGGCTAAGTCTGGCCAGAGGGTCTATCTGGACGCCCGTTGTGTTAAGAGTCCAACCAAGACGACTTGGTACCGGGTTCGGTTTGCCAAAGCCGCTAACGCGCAAAAATACTGGATTTACGCCGGTGCATTGAACTTTAATCCAATCGAATATTCGAATTCTAATCGGTCCATCACCATTAAACATGGGCGTTATGCCCTGAGAAATCACGTGTATGGTTCAGAGTATCTATCACTGGTGACTAGTTCAGCCAAATCAATTCTTAAGCGGACCTATAAAGCGAATAAAAAAGCCGTTAAAACCTATCCGACGGGTAAAACGACTTGGTATCGATTTAAATTAAAAGGTCACAACGTTTGGATATGTCAACAAGCTTTGTAAAAATATGAATAATCAAAAAGCGAGGTAAGGACAATTAGAACATTGTCGGCTCTTCGTCAACTGTTGTTGGTGAAACTAAATTCGAGTTCTAATCACTTTGTGATTAGGGCTCTTTTTGTTTT
>NZ_JAUCAP010000107.1:0-6360 GCF_030361045.1 Lentilactobacillus sp. TOM.63 | reverse complement strand
AATGCAAAATACCCATCAAACGCGTGAAACATGTGTTTGATGGGTATTTTGTGTATTTTTATGAATAAATCAGGAGTGATTAATGTTGCCTGATTAGATATACTTAAGTTGTGGACAAAATCTAAAGGAATGGGATGATCTTTTTGGCAAAGGTTACTGCATACATGGTGCGACATGGACAAACTTATTTGAATTTGTATAACAAGATTCAGGGATGGATCGATTCGCCGTTAACGGACAAGGGTGTTCGCGATGCAGAGGGTGCTGGTGAGAGACTCTCGAAGATTAATTTTGCGGCTTCTTTTTCCAGTGATTCAGGACGGGCAATCGATACCGCCAAAATTATTTTGCGGAAGAATCCACATAACATGAACATCGTCAGTTATCAGTATCCTGAGCTTAGAGAACAATTCCACGGTTACTTTGAAGGTAACGACGCCAACCAAATGTGGCAGTTTGTGGGTGCCCAAGTCAAAACAACCAGTGAAAAAGAAGTCTTAAAAGACTTTGGTTTGGAACGGGCGCGGGACCTCATTCATCACGCTGATCTTTATAACCAAGCTGAGAACAATGACATGTTTTGGAAACGCCTGAACCGGGGTTTTGACAAAATTCGAGAGAATACCCATGACGGTCAACAAATATTAATTGTTTCTCATGGAATTACAATTCGTTCGATTGTTGATCGCTATGCCCCACAGTTGGATTTAGGCCGGCCAACCGATAACGGGAGTGTCACTAAGTTGATTATCTCTGACGATGATATTCAAGTTGAATACTTTAATAATCTCGGCGAGGTATAGGATTGTTAAACGTCGCCGGATATGATATATTTGTTTGATAGTGCGACGAGACTCGGGGCAACCCGGAAGCCTAACAAAGCAGTCAATGATGAACGCTCTTGTTCGTTGTTGGCTGCTTTGATTTATGCAGGCTGTCGCCAAGCAGGCGAAGTTTATTTTTTAGGCAAGAAACAGTGAGGTAAATCAATGATTACAATTTCAGACATGGGATTACAAATCTCAGGTAAAAAACTATACGATAACGTTAACTTAAAGTTCACGCCAGGTAATTGCTATGGCGTCATTGGAGCCAATGGTGCCGGCAAATCCACCTTCTTAAGATTATTGGAAGGTGAACTGACACCGTCAACCGGCGAGATTCATATTGATAAAAACGAACGAATTTCCAGCTTGAGCCAGGATCATTACGGCTTTGAAGACCAGACCGTCCTCCAAACTGTCATTCAGGGTTATCAACATTTGGCTGACATCATGGCTGAGAAGGATGCTTTATACGCCAAACCGGATTTTTCCGATGAAGATGGCATCAAGGCGGCCAATTTGGAAGCCGAGTTCGCTGAAATGGACGGCTGGAATGCTGAAGCCGATGCCTCGCAATTATTGCAGTCATTGGAGATTCCTGAAGACCTTCACCAACAGCTGATGAGTGAACTAACGGAAGGCCAAAAAGTGAAAGTATTGCTGGCCCGGGCTTTATTTGGCGAACCCGATATTTTATTGCTGGATGAGCCCACCAACGGGCTTGATGTATACACAATTGAATGGTTGGAAAACTTCCTGGCTGACTATCCAAACATTACGATTATTGTTTCTCATGACCGCCATTTCTTGAATCAGACTTGTACAATGATGTGCGATGTTGATTTTGGTGAGATCAAAATGTATGTGGGTAACTATGACTTCTGGCTGCAATCCAGTCAGCTCGCTGCCAAAATGCGGGCAGATTCCAATGCCAAAAAGGAAGACAAGATCAAGGAGCTTCAGGCATTCGTCGCCCGGTTTAGCGCCAATGCTTCCAAATCAAAGCAGGCAACTTCGCGAAAGAAGCAGCTTGATAAGATCTCCCTGGATGACATTAAGCCATCGTCTCGGAAATACCCATTTATTCACTTTGAGCAGGAGCGTCAGTTGGGCAATGATCTTCTACGAGTGGATAAAGTCTCCAAAACAATTGACGGGGTCACAATTCTTGATAACGTCACCTTTACTTTGCGCCCTGGAGACAAGACTGCTTTGGTGAGCCGAAATGATTTGGCATCAACGACTTTAATGCAGATCTTAGCAGGCACAATGAAACCAGATATCGGTGAAATCACCTGGGGCCAAACAGTGGAAATGACGTCGATTCCAAAGGATTTCTCGTCGGAGTTCAATGACAACAAGTTGCGGATCATTGATTGGTTACGCCAATATGCCCAAAAAGGCAGTGATGATGATGCGTTCTTGCGGGGCTTCCTGGGTCGGATGTTGTTCTCAGGCGATGACGTGAACAAAGAAGTGAGTGTCTTATCTGGAGGCGAAAAAGTCCGGTGCATGCTGTCAAAGATGATGCTGCAAAAGGGTAATACGCTCTTATTAGATGATCCAACCAATCACTTGGATTTGGAATCAATTACCTCGTTGAATGAGGGATTGGTTGCTTTCCCGGGGTCGATTATCTTTACATCCCATGATCATGAGTTTATCCAAACGATTGCCAACCATATTATCGAAGTTTCCAACAACGGGATTATCGATAAGGCTGACACGACCTATGACGAATTTATCAACCATCCTGATGTTCAAAAGAAATTGAGCGATATGTACGATTAGCCACCCGAAACACTTCCAAAAAGGACGATCAGTTTCAGTTGAATAATAGCGCGGAGTCAAAATATCCCCAGCCAAGCCAAATTCCCCTTATAATTCTGATAACAGCGTTACTTCAGGATTGCTTAAGGGGGATTTTTAATGTCACAGGAATTAGGGACTAACGATTTAGGCACTTATGACTACGTTGCCCGCGTCTATAACCAAAATATGCGGTTGACGGACTATCGGTTACCAGAGTCAGTGAAAGATGGGACGCCGGTTTTATTTGATACCAACCAAATTAAACTGACGATGCAGATTAATCACCAACGGGTTGAAAAAATCATCATTGAGACACCCGAGCCCCAGTCATCAACGTATATGCAGGTGTTTGAAGGGCTTGAATTTGGCCTTGATGCGCTAGGAACCTGGATCAACACGTACCACCGGTCGACATCTCAACACGGACCGGCCGCTGACGTGGTGAATGGGATTTTGGCCAGTTATAATACGACTCCAGACGACGTTCTGACGGTTAGTTTGACTCGAGCAAAGTAATTGGCTGACCTTCTTTCAAACTAGCTATAAGGTTCATTTAGAGATTGGAGTCAGCCGTTTGTCGCAAGTTTTATCAATATAAGAATGAAAAGCCAATAGTCTAATCCCTCCTTTTGATCGGAGTGGAGCTATTGGTTTTTTTGGTTCCAAATAACATCATAAAACGACTTTTTGAGAGGCTTGTGGCGATTAATCAGACTAATTATTGACAAAAGGAGCAGAGATCAGTATTATGTATATGAAATCATATTATATATAAAATAGTATTGCAGAGGTGACGATATGGCTATTCAGATGAGTTCGGAGCTATTAGACGGTTGTGTCCTGGGCCTCTTAGTCCATGATGATTACTATGGCTATGCCCTTACTCAAAAAATTCAGGAATCCATTTCGGTTTCCGAATCGACGATGTATCCGGTCCTTCGGCGGCTGAAGAAGAACGATTTATTAACAACGTATGATCAGCCTTATCAGGGGCGAAATCGGCGGTACTATAAAATTACGGCAGAAGGAAAGCGGCAGTTAAGCGTGATTCAACAAGAATGGCAAGACTTTAAAGTTGGGGTAGATAAAATGTTGGGAGATGAAACGGATGGATGATTATATAACCGAATTAACGGCTTTGTTGGGGCAACTGGATCCCGATGAACGCAATGAAGTGGTTGATTTCTATACCGAATATTTGCAGGATGGGAACTTCACCACCTACAACGATTGTGTTCGTGAATTGGGGACACCCCGGCAGCTAACCAGAAAAATTCTAGCTGACTATTCGATCAAGAATTTGGATGCTGGCAGTAGCGCTCAGTCGCGAACGGCCAAACCCAAAGAAGATATGAAGACAGTTTGGCTGATTATCCTGGCTGTTTTATCTACGCCGGTTACAATCCCATTGGCGCTTGGATTAGCAGGGCTGTCGATTGGGGTTTTCGCGGCAGCGTTCGGCATCATCCTTGGGCTCCTTGGTTTGATTTTTGGGGTCGTCGTCGGTGGGCTGGCCAGCTTAGTTATCGGCATCAGCATCTTGGCGAGCGACATTTGGTTGGGCGTTCTCTACACTGGCATCGGCATTGCGTTTGTTGGTCTGATTATCCTGTTGACACCAGCATTTTTAGCCGCCTTTAACGGTGTGGTTCGGGGGGTCACAACTTTTTCTCGCTGGGCGTATCAGAAGATTGTGCCAAAGAATCAGGCTGAGAAGCACGGAAGGAGACGACAAAAATGAAGAAGTCAATTGTGATCGGTTCGGCATTAACCATCATTGGTGTCATCATGGTGGCAGTTGCCCTCGGCCATACAGGCTTCAAGCCAATTGTTTGGGCCAATGGATTTAAGGTTGATGACGAGCAGGGAACAGCAATTAAAATGAAAACAAAACAGCTGGACCGTTCATTTGACCAATTGAATTTTACAACTGATAGTGAAGTCGTGGTTCAACCGGGAAACGTGAAGCGGCCGACAATTGAATATCCGAAATTTAACATAGTTACTCAGACGGGAACCGCAATTACAATTAAGGGTAAGCAGCAACATCGCACCCGAATCATGGGTCTCAGTATTAACAGTTATCAGAATAATGGCGGAACGATAACAATTACTCTGCCGAAGCATACCCAATTAGCCCGGATTGATGGGCATAATGACAACGAAGTCTCATTGACCAACGTCGCTGTCAATCAGCTTCAATTGGCTGGAGATGCGGAAATTAATTTGGAAAACGTGACTGCCAAAGCCGCTCTTGATTTAAAGAACACTGATGATACTAACTTAAAGAATGTCACGGCCCCCGGAATCACTCAAAGCAGTGACGGTGGCGATCTTACCTATCAAAATACAGATTTTGCAAATGGAACGGCGACCGTATCCACAGACGGCGGGGATGTTTCGTTTACAGCTACTAAGTTGAAAGATGCCGTGATTAATACGGATGGCGGCGATGTTGTTTTGAATAATAATCGGGTCAACAGTTCGCTGACTGCCAGCACGGACGGCGGGGATATTGATGCGACAATTCCTAACCGCAAGCAGGTGCAGGTAAGTGCCAGCGCGGACGGTGGCGATGTATCCCTATTTGGTCAATCAGGTAATCATTCTTGGCAAATTGCCCAGAATAATCGACCACTTTACCGATTAACTTCTGATGGTGGGGATGTCACAGTCCGATAAAAATCCTAGCAAGGAATATTAGACGGTAAGTCTGGTCGAATAATTTAAAGTAAAAAGGGATCAATTAATTGTTGTTAGCAGGTGCCAACACAATCGAGTGGTCCCTTTTTGTGTCCGCATATTTGGATTCGTTGCTGACAATCAGATAACCATACTGGGAAATAAAAATACTAAAATAGTCATAATATCTCCTTAGCTTCTTCTTCTTTTTATTATAAGATTTTACCTATGATAGACATAAAGTGTATCAGGGATGAAAATATGAATCTTTAGAGGAGAAGAAAACTATGAATTGTTATAATAGCAAAATCAAAAGAGGGATCTTAGTTGGATTATTTTCAGCAGCGGTATTGTTGAGTGGGGCAGGGGTAACTGGTTCGCTAAGCCAAGTGAGCGCTGATTCGAGTACCTCGTCGCCAAGCGTAGAAATGCCAAAAGAAGGCAGCCAGATTGGGGCGTCTGCGGTTAGGACACAAGATGATGTGAAGAGTGGTACAGCAAATGTTAACGGCGAATCCTATAGCACATTGACCGAGGCAGTTAGTAAAGCTACCGATGGTAATACAATTACTATTAGCGGAAGAATGTCAGACAAAAACACAATTGGGATTACAAAGAAAGTAAACATTAAAGGTACTAGTGGAGCAACGATTGCTGCTGGGCTTCAATTTAATAATGGGGCAGCGGGTAGCACAATTTCAGGAATTCACTTTGATAATACAGGTGAGACAGCTAAACAAATCCAACTTTGGATTGCCTGTGAAAATGTTTCAGTATCAAACAATACGTTCGAACTTAACCCTGGGAACGCTAATGGACAATATAACTCTGTCTGGTTAACGGGCAATGCTGATAACATAAGAATTTCTGGCAACAAATTTACTATTTATAGCCCAACAAACGGTCGTTCTTGGACGGGAATCAATATTGTTGGCAATGTTAAGCATAAATTGGATAACATTGAAATCCTGATTTATTCATAAAAATACACAAAATACCCATCAAACACATGTTTCACGCGTTTGATGGGTATTTTGCATTT
>NZ_JAUCAP010000106.1:0-6369 GCF_030361045.1 Lentilactobacillus sp. TOM.63 | reverse complement strand
AGGCATTCGATTGTGTTATCTGAAGAATAACATGCTCGAATGCCTTTTTGAATACGTCCAATTATTTAGTGCTTACCCAGGAACTACCATGAATAGCATCGGGAAGAAGAGAATTGTTAGGATGGCTCCGACCAATAACAGAAGATGTCGCCTACCAAAACGTCTGCCAATTTTAGTTGAATATAATCTGTCCGAGATTGAGCCTGCTAGCATTGACATAATTGCATTTAAAAATTTTCCAATTAAAAACAGCATACCTACCGCAGCAGCCGAAAGTTTGCCATATGTTGTTAGGAAGAACATCAAGTAAGACCCTACTAACGTTCCCCATGAAGCCCCATTCATATCATTTATTCCATAACCAATAGATCGCCAAATAGAAATTTTATGAGGGGTATAGACCCATCGCTTTTTTTGATTTTCCATTTTTTCTCCAACTTTCTATTCTGGGTTAATCCAGCTTTTTACCATTAATCACCAAATTGCTAACATTGATTGTTTTAATATCTCGACTTGCATCATGGAATCTACCACCAGTTTCCTCTGCATAATTCGTTGGCAATAAATGATCTGGAGTTGCTAACGACCAGTTAAAGTTTTCAATATTAACATTTTGAATATGCGCTTCGGGTAGTCCCACGATAAAAGCAGCAGTTGCTCGGACATTTGTAGCTGTAATGTTTTTTATTTGAATATTCTTAATGTGTGGGGTTGTGTTATCAACCGGTTGAGGTTCTTTTGACAGAACAGTATCTTCTTCAGCTGGTAATACGCCAGGAGCAAAATATTGTTCAAGAGAAATGGGACACCAGCATGAGTCCATTGTTAGATCATGTAATTTTATATCTTGAATCGTGCCACCACGAGTACGACGAGATTTTAAACGGATTCCTCGGCGAGTTCCCTCAAAGGTGCAATTTGAGACTTCGACATTACTGATTCCAGCCGCTGTTTCAGATCCAATCGCAATTCCACCATGACTTGCAAGAATACGACAGCCAGTGATGTGAACGTTTTTAGTAGGTCGATTTACGCGAATTCCGTCCGCTCCTGAACCGGATTTCAGGGTAACACCATCATCACCCACATCTAATAGACAGTTACTGACGGATACATTTTCACTTGAATCAATATCCATTGCATCAGTATTTATGGCATCCGCTGGATTAGAAAATGTCATATTTTCAATTTGAATGTCTCTGGAAAACACCATGTGTAGGGTCCAGAAGGGGGAATTTTTCAAAGTGATCCCCTCGATTACGATATTTTGGCCTTTCCAGAATTGAATTAATGGAGGTCGTAAGAATTGGGTAGACGGACGACCGCCACCGCCAGTCCTGGTTTGATAGTCTGGATTAAGGTTTGCCAAACGAAGCTCATAATCTTCTCGTGGAAGGGTTCGATCCTCATCTTCGATTTTTTTAAAAGTTTTCCACCAGTTTGATCCTGACCCGTCAATTGTTCCAGTTCCGTTAATCTTCACATTCTTATCATTGTTTGAATAAACGAGTGGATGCATAGCGAAACATTCAACACCTTCCCAACGCGTCCAAACTGGCGGATAAAGCATTGGGTCGTCTTTAAATTTGATAATAGATCCTTCTTGTAATGTAAGTGTTAGGTTCGAGGTTAATTCAATCGGACCAGTAATATGTTCTCCTGGGTTGATGATGACTTGTCCACCATTAGCCTCAGAGAGTTTATTTATGGCTGTTTGAATATCTTTACCCGGATTTACTTCAATGACTAACATGACACTCCTTCTTTCTGCGTGACTTAGTCAGTTTTGGAGATTGAGATGTAGATCTTGTAAGCGCTTAATGATCACAATGGAAGAATAGCACGATTTTTTCAGTTTGTAAACAAATGTTTATGGATATAAACATTTGTTTACAAAAAACGGTGATATTTCAACAATTTGACCCAAAATAAAAAGGCTGATGATTATCAGCCAAATCTGTACATTATGAATATGAGTCTTTTATTTATTGTAAATACCTTTCAAGATAATTTGGAGTTAGATTGTTCACAACATTTAAATAAGTGCTCATGGTAGACTGAGCAGCCGCTTGTGTGATTCTTGCGGTTTGGGCTGCATTCAACTTACTCCGACGAGCATAAACGATTGTAGCTAAGGCAGCCGCACCCACACCATTAGTATTTAGTACTTTGTCAAGTGTAATTGGGAAATAGAATGAATCGCTTTGTGTTTGATACAAAAAACCAATTCTTGAATCATAAATGAACACATTGGAAATTCCCATTGAAATGAGTTGATCGGCACTTTGTTTCTCAGTTTGACGATTATTAATAGTGATATTTGTAATGGCTTGGGACTCAGCAGAATTTAAAACTAATGTATCTAATGCAGCAATACCCTGCTTCAATCGAATTACCTTGTTAATAGAATCAGCAAGTAAAGGCTGATTAAATTGCTTATAGAGCCACTTAATTGTCATTTGTGGTAAATTTGGGTCTATGATAATCATCTTTGCATTTTTCAATATAGAAATTCGTTCTTTCAAAAAGTCGGGTGTGATTTCATCATGGATCCGACTATCATCTACACCAAAAATCCGTTTGGCATCTGGCTGATTAATGTATAAGTAACGAGAGGTGGGTTTACTTGATATCTGTTTGGAATAGGTAATGTCAAGCTTTCTTTTTTGTGCATCTCGCTTGAATTCTTCCCCCGCAGAGTCATTTCCATAAACGGATACGAAGTAGTTTGGTATTTCCAAATTGGTGAGATTGACAGCAATGTTGCGCCCAAGGCCACCCAAATCTGAATAAATTACTCCAGGATTGGACTTGTTTTCAAAAGCTTCCCTACTTGGAATGCCAAAAGTATCCAATGTGATTCCACCAATGACAACGACATAATTTTCAGGAGCGACAATATAGCCCTTACCCTGTAAATATCCTTTTTTAACTAGATTCGAAATGTGTGCTGCAACACCTGAACGAGTGATGCCAGCGAGCTTTGCAAGCTCATTCTGACTAATCATTGGGTTTTGCTTAATCCATTCTAAAATTTGTTGTTCGCGTGAGATCATTTGTGAAGCTCCATTCAATTAGTTTAATGTGGGAAAAATTTTAAGCTTTTAGCTTAGAATAATGAATTTGTATTTCTAATCATTATTGGAAATTACCTAGTCATTTCATTATACAACGATGCAATGAGAGCACCAATAATGAGTATTCATACCTCGGAGCAGATTTCTTAGTAAGTACAAGATAATGGAATTACAAATAAATCTGAGAGTGTGAGTTAAATTATAAATATAAACAAACGAGCGAAATAAGCAAGAAATAATGGCTAAATATTAAAAAAACGCTTGAAAAGAAAACGCTTTCTGATATACTAATCGTTGTTAGTTAGTTTATTTAAATTAACTAAATAAATTATGGGGAGTGTTTATAAATGAAAGCTCAGGAAACACTGCAGCAAAGCAAGCGTTTACGACCTATTGGTCATATAGGAGCTGGTGAGAAAATAGGATTTGGCCTTGGGGACTTTGCTTGTAATTTAATTTATGCAAGTTTGTCAACATACTTACTGTTCTTTTATACTAATGTTTTTGGAATTTCTGCTGGTGCTGCGTCATTGCTATTTTTGGTAGTTAGGTTTATAGATGCTTTTTCTGATCCGATTATTGGTTTCTTTGTTGATAAGTCCAATACTAAATATGGAAAGTACCGTCCATTCCTGCTTTATGGGGCAGTCCCGTTTGCTGCGCTTGCGGTACTTTGTTTCACCGTTCCAGGATTTGGTGGAACTGGGAAACTTGTTTATGCCTATATTACTTATATTATGCTGTCAGTTTGTTACACATTCGTTAATGTTCCATATGGTAGCTTAACTGCTGCAATGACAAATGATCAACAAGAATCAGTGAGTTTAACAACGTACCGGACCTTCCTTGCCAATGTTGGCCAAGTAATCGTTGCGTTTTTTGTACCATTTTTAGCAGATATGTTCACTAAAAATCTAGGGGCTGCAACTGGTTGGCAACTAACCATGGCAATTATGGGAATCATGGGTGGACTACTACTTTGGGGGTGCTTTTTCTCTACCCATGAGCGAGTTCGAGTTCCTGCATCTCACAATAAGATTAAGGTAAAAGATGTGTTTGAACAATTAATGCATAACCGTCCTTTGGTTATATTATGTATTTTCTTCTTCGTCATTTATGGCGTAAAGTCGATTGTTAGTGCAACTGGTATATATTATGTAACGTATTACGTAGGCCGTGCTGATTTGGTTAAATGGTATTCTTTAGCCGGTACCCTTCCCGCATTGGCGTTTATTCCAGCAATTCCCTGGTTAGCAAAGCATCTATCGAAATTTCAACTGATCATTGTTTCAATTGCTGCTGATATTATCGGAATGGCTGGATTGTTTTTCGCCAAGCCAGAGTGGATTACATGGATCTTTATTTCACGAGGGATTGCATCGGTTGGTAACGGAATGATCTCAGCATACATGTGGGCCCTTATTCCGGAAACTGTTGAGTATGGCGAATATAAAACAAATAAGCGAATGAGCGGCGTAATTTACGCAATTATTGGTTTTGTGTTTAAGTGCGGAAATGCATTGGGAGGCATGATTCCAGGACTGGTTCTTTCGGCTACTGGATATGTGGCAACTACATCTCATCAAACCGATGGTGCTTTACACGGAATTGTAATCGCCACCACAATAGTTCCGATCATTATTTACTTCATCGCTATATTCTCAATGAAATTCTATAATTTGGATAAAGAAACATATAATAAAATCTCAGCCGAGTTGCAAGCTCGAAACAAGAGGGAATTGGCTGAAGAGGAAAATAATAAATAAAGGTGTGAAGATTAATTATGGAGACAATTCAAAATCCAGTATTAACTGGCTTTAATCCGGATCCGGTTTTATTTAAAGATGATGAACTATATTATATTGTTGTATCAACCTTTGAATGGCTGCCGGGAATTCGTGTGTATTCATCAGATAATTTGGTGAATTGGTCTTACGAAACATCAATTTTAAACGAGCCAAGACTTGTAAACTTACAAGGAAACCCAACAGGTTGCTCAATTTGGGGGCCGTTTGCAAGTTATCATAATGGTAAATTTTACATTGTTTATACGAATGTAAATGCGACTAAAGTTCCTTTCAAAGATTGCGATAATTATATTATCACCGCTAATGATATTCATGGGCCATGGAGTGATCCTGTCTACGTCAATAGTTCTGGATTTGATCCATCTATTTTCTTTGATGATGATGGGCAAGCGTATTTCCTAAACGAAATTTGGGATTATCGCCTAGCAACTCATAATAAGTCAGCTGGAATTGTGATGCAAAAGATTAATTCTGATACGTTAGAACTTGAAGGTAAGCCTAAACTAGTATTTAAAGGAACGTCTGCAAAAAAGACAGAAGCACCCCAAATATATAAACATAATGGCTATTACTACATGCTATGTGCTGAAGGCGGCACTGAGGCTAATCACCAAGAAACGATTGCTCGCAGTAAAAATGTTTGGGGTCCGTACGAAGTTGATCCTGATAATCCGATGCTTACATCAAAAGATGACCCGATTCTTCCACTACAGTGTGCAGGACATGCAAGCTTGATGGAAACTAGAGATCATGAATGGTATATGGCACATCTCTGTACACGGCCCCTTAAAGGCGACGATCCAATATTAGGACGAGAAACGGCAGTTCAAAAAGTTATTTGGACTGACAATGATTGGTTACGATTAGCCAATGGAACAAACCGACCAAGCTTAGAAACTCCAGCGCCTAAAGGGGTATCAAATGGAAAACCGATAAGCCATAGTTTTGTTGATGCGTTTGATGGTCAAACATTGAAGTATAAACACTGGAATACCCTGCGTCAATTTAGTTCCCATAAATGGCTTATACCAACGAGCAATGGGCTGATAATAAAGGGCGGGCAGTCACCACAATCAGCATTTGATCAGCATATTGTGGCAACTAGGCAAACCGACTTCAATTGTCATGCATCAGTTAAACTAGAGTATCATCCAAAGAGTTATTTGGAATTGGCTGGCATGACACTTTACTTAGATTTATCTAATTATGTACTGCTGATGGTTACGGTAAATAAATTGGGGAATCCTTGTGTTGTCTTGCAACAATCGATAGCAGGTGAATTTAAACAACTTAACGAGGTCTCGATCACAAGCGGTGGAAAATATCAATTAAGCATTCAGATCAATGAATCACAAGCAGAATTTTTATTAAGTGATATTGACAAACAATATTCTCTGGGCGCAGTTGGAGAGCGTAAAATATCTTGTGTAAATGCATAAAAGATTTCTGAATTGTATAGAAATAGGGAATGCCTTCCCTTATGA
>NZ_JAUCAP010000105.1:0-6403 GCF_030361045.1 Lentilactobacillus sp. TOM.63 | reverse complement strand
GCGGCCATTTTAACTTCATAAGGAAACATAATAAAACCCCTTGAATTAGATTTCTCCAATTCAAGGGGTTCAGTTCAGTTTTGGAATGCATTACTTTTTTGCTTAAATGGCAGGGATCAGCCATTTGTTCCAAGCTTTATCAATATAAAAGGAAGTCAAGTTGCATTTATAGACGCTTTGTCGACTAAAATCTCAGCTTCAAAACGGCAATTGCCCCTGTCTGCCTGAAAATGGATTTTGACAATGATAAAAGTGTGTTAACTTAGGGGTATAGACATCTTGCGACAACAGTAGGAGGCAAATGATGAATATTTTAGTCACCGGTGGGGCCGGCTTCATTGGCTCAAATTTCATCCGTTATGTATTGAAAACTGATTCGAGGGATTGCGTCATTAATCTGGATGCACTCACATATGCTGGTAATTTGACGAATTTAAGTAGCGTTCAAAACAATTCCAGGTATTTATTTATCCATGGCAATATCGATGATGAGACACTCATTAGTAAGCTTTTGGCCGATTATCATATTGGTGCTGTGGTTAACTTTGCGGCTGAATCCCACGTAGATCGCTCAATTTTAAATCCTCGTCAATTTGTAGAAAGTAACTATGGCGGGGTCAGCATTCTTTTAAATTGCCTGAAGAAGTTTCCGGGGACCCGGTTTATTCAAGTTTCTACTGATGAGGTTTATGGGAGTGCACTTAGTGGGCAAACCTTTTCAGAAACAGATTCGCTTAATCCGAGTTCTCCGTACGCAGCAACCAAAGCCGGTGCCGATTTGCTTGCTTTATCATATTACAAGACATTTGGAATGGCCGTTTGCATCACTCGGTCAGCTAACAACTATGGCCCGTATCAGTTCCCAGAAAAATTAGTCCCATTGATGATCAGTCATGCGGTCATGGGAGAAAGGCTTCCGGTTTATGGCGATGGACAAAACGTCCGCGACTGGTTGAATGTGCTTGATAATTGCAGGGGAATCGATGCCGTTTTGCACCGTGGAAAGCCTGGCGGGGTTTATAATATAGCCGGTCATAATTATCACAGCAATCTCGATGTCGTTAAACTCATTTTGGCTCGTTTGGGGCTGTCAACGTCTGCAATTCAGTATGTGGCTGATCGACCAGCTAACGACGAGCTTTATGCGATCGATGATAGTAAGATTCGGACCCAGTTAGGGTGGACACCGCAAGTCAACTTTGACGTTGGGATGGCCCAAACGATTGATTGGTACAAAAATAACAGGGACTGGTGGCAGCCCCTGCTTGCAAAGGTTAAAAATAGATAGTTTGAGGTGAAAATATGAAAATTGGATTTATCGGCACTGGGGTCATGGGAACAGGAATGATTAATAACCTCCTTACAGCTGGCTATGAGGTGACTGTCTATAACCGAACCAAGACCCATGCCAAAACCGTTTTAGAAAATGGGGCGACTTGGCAGGATTCCCCAAAAGAAGTCGCTCAGGTAAGTGACGTTGTGATCACAATTGTTGGATTTCCAAAGGATGTTGAAGCGGTCTATTTTAGTGACCAAGGAATCTTTGCCGGATTAGGAACTGAAAAGACGGTGATCGATATGACCACCAGTTCACCGATTTTAGCAAAAAGAATTGCCAGCTACGGTGCCAGTCATCAAATTAATGTGCTTGATGCCCCGGTATCCGGTGGGGATGTTGGTGCTAAGAATGGAACCCTCACCATTATGGTCGGTGGGAAACTTGACACCTTCATGAAGATGAAGCCAATTTTACGAGCAATGGGCACGTCAATTCGCAGATTTGGTGGGGCCGGTCAAGGCCAAAATGCGAAGATGGCCAATCAAATCATGGTTGCAGGCACGATGACCGGCATGATTGAGGCATTGGCTTACGCAAAAACTGCCGGATTAGAGCTTGATCAGATGATCCAAACCATTGACGGCGGCGCGGCGGCCAATTGGAGTATGGCCAACTATGGCCCCAGAATTTTGAAGGATGACTTAAACCCGGGCTTTGCTGCAAAACACTTTCTAAAAGACTTGCGAATTGCCTTGGAGGTTGCAGATGAAATGCACATTGAATTACCGGCCACCCAGAAAGCCAAGGATCTGTACGAAAAGATGGTTGATCAAATGAAACTGGGCAATTTAGGAACCCAAGGACTGATTAAGCTGTATGAGAAATAATGTAATGGATTTCGGAAAAACAGGCCTTGAAATTGGCTACTAGTATATTGCTGAATACCGATTTAACCTGTTGATTCCACAACAACTAGGAAGACGCTGGGATATATGTTGATTTTAAATCAGTGATCATCATTTGGATCGCCGTTGATACTCAGATAAAAGCTGTGCCAGAATGCCGATCCCGGCTATTTAACAAAAAGAACCAACTATTCCAAAATCAGGAATAATTGGTCATTTTCGTTAAATTCTGGGATCAAAACGCCGATTGTCCCAGTTTCACTCCTCGCGTTCATGGCTATTTTTTATCCCGGCGACGTTGATTTGCTTCGATCACGTTAATGACCACCGAAATCAACAAGAAGATCCCAGCCAGGATAATAAAGCCAACCTTCACGTTATCGGCAAACGACGAGCGTTGGATTAGAAATGCAATTAAAATTGATAAAACGAGTGAAATATCTGCCACAATTAATCTTGGGGAAAAACCCATTAGAAGTCATTCCTTTCTTTTCACTGCATTATAACAAATTGCCTCCCATAGGAATAGGGGCCAGGTTAATCATTGTAAAATTGGTTGACAAGCCTATTTGATAATTTGCCAATCATGGTAGGTCTGATATAATTGCAGTGAGATCATTGTTCGAAACAAAATTTGAATTGGGTGGGCAAAATGACAGATTTAAATCCTGATGAGTCATTTATCGATACGAATAAGCTGATTTTTGGTATTGGCCAGGTTCAAAAAATCACCGGTGTTTCTGGGCGCCAGCTTCGTTACTGGGAATCACAGAAGTATATTGCGCCCATTGATCAGGAAAAGGGCGTCTCTCGACAATATTCACTCCATACATTATTTTTGATTTTCCATATTAATCAATTTATCAAAAAAGGGTTTACATTACAAGCTGCCGTCGATCATGCCCGTCAATTCGATGCCCAGATTCCGGCTTTACGTCAGTTTCTTCAAAGCCAGTTGAAAGGGGTTGAAACTGGCCCCAACGGAACGTTACTCGACTTAGGCTACCTGAATGCCGAACACGCACAACGAGTTTATGGGGTGATCGATAAAACAGGTGAGACGTCTTTTGAAATTAAGGATGTTAAGTGAGATTGCGACGAAAGGTAATTTGATCCCCGCCATTTGTCGCAAGTTTTATCAATATCAGAATGGAGAGCCAGGTTGCATTTATCAACAATTTGTCGACTAATATCTCAACTCGATTTGATATTCCCAGAAGCATTGGTTGCTTACACGCCTTGATCATCGAAGTGTTTGTATAGGCCAATGATGGTTTTGTCATCCAAGTCGATTGGTTTACCATCTAATGTGACACTCTGAATTTTATAGTAATCCTCCAAGTCTGGAACTTCCAGCCGTTGATTTGCCATGAAGTCCTGTGCTGATTTGTATTCGATTGTTTCAGTCGAATTGCCACTTTCGTACATAATTTTTAACATATGAGTCGCTTTCTTTCTATGATAGTAGTCTTTGAATAATTATTTCTAAATTTATTCTAGAGTTTCCGCTTACAAAACTCAACAAACAAGGCTTTGAATATTTTATGAAGATAGTTTGAAAATTCGTAGAGTTTAAAGTTGAGAGTCAGCTATAGGTGATGATATATTATTATCAAGGGGAACGGAGGAGCGAATTTAAAACGAATGACTACTCTTCCGATCAATTAAATATTCTGACGCTTATGACGACTGACATTTATTCAAGGGGGAGTTAAATGTTTAACTTTAAGCATTTTTTTGTTGTTGTGATGATGGTGTTGGTTGGCTTTATTGGGATGGCTGCACAATCGGATGATGTGTCGGCAGCACAAACAATCAGATTTACCAGCGCAATGCATACAAACAAAAATTTGACTTACAAGGGAACCATTAAGTATTACGTTAAAGGGGATGCGAAGAAATATCAGGCGGATATCAACTACGCTGCTAATCGTTGGAACAAAGCATTGGGGAGAAAAGTGCTGCGGCCAACCAACAGTCAAAGTGGTTCCAGACTTGTGTTTACGGGGACAAACAAGCTTGGCGCAGGCTACGCGGGGATGGCTGAGATTAATAGCGGCGTGATCGCCTTGAATAATTCCTGGATGAATCGATATAGCAACCAAAAGCAGCGCGCTGTCGTGATTCATGAATTAGGTCATACATTTGGGACCAAAGACCTTTACAATTATCCGGATGCTTCATTAAGGAGCACGTTTAAGAAGCAAACGATTATGGGCGGTAATTATTCAACCAACATCAAGAGTTTTGATGCCAAGTTGGCAAAATGGACGTTATCAAAAACGCGTAGCATGTCAGCAACTGAGTTTAATCATTATCGTTCAAATAAAGGACTTTATTATCAGCAAATGCTTCATGGCCAACTTTAATTCGGGCTTTAATTTGTCTTTGAAATCCATTGACATTGGTGGGCTGACCATCTATCATTAACTTATTACTTGTGGGTGTTGAATCAGTAAAGTAATTAGTTAATTCGAGAATCCAGAAACTTGGCGGTGATGTGAGCCAAGCGGTTGACTAATGAATTTACAGCTGAGGAGTCCATTACGTTGAGTTAGACGAGTCATTTCGTTACCAATGATATGAGCGATTACTGGTTTTGGCCGGTAATAACTTGGGTGGTAACGCGGAAATTTCGTCCCTGGCATTTATTGTCAGGGACTTTTTATATTTAGGAGGAATTTTTGAATGAATATTTTAGATGAGCTAAAGTGGCGTGGCGCGATTAATCAAGAAACTGATCATGATGGGTTGAATGATTTAGTGAATCAGAAGTCGGTTGGTATCTATGTGGGAATTGATCCAACCGGAGATAGTATGCATATTGGACACCTAATCCCGTTTATGATTTTGAAGAGATTCCAGCTAGCTGGTCATCATCCGGTTATCGTTATTGGCGGTGGAACGGGAGCAATTGGTGATCCAAGTGGTAAGAAGTCTGAACGAGTTCTTCAAACGATGGATCAGGTTAAGCACAACGAAGCAGCTTTAACTGCTCAAATGGAAAAATTGTTCGGTCAAGATGGCAAATTCGAGATTGTTAATAACTATGATTGGCTTTCCAAGTTGTCCTTACTGGATTTCTTGAGAGATTACGGTAAGTTGTTTAACATTAATACTATGTTAAATAAAGAAATTGTTGCCAGTCGATTGGAAGTTGGCATTTCATTTACTGAATTTACATACCAAATTTTGCAATCCATCGATTTTCTTCATCTATACCGACACAATGATGTCCAGGTTCAACTAGGTGGCGCAGATCAGTGGGGGAATATTACTTCCGGAACTGATTTAATCCATAAAGTTGAAGGTGCTGATGCTCAGGTATTTGGTCTAACTATTCCATTGTTGCTCAAATCTGACGGCACTAAGTTTGGCAAGTCCGAAGGCGGTAATGTTTGGCTTGATCCTGAGAAGACCACGCCATACGAATTTTACCAGTTCTGGATTAACCAAGACGATCGCGATGTGATTCGCTATCTCAAGTATTTCACATTCTTGAGTCAAGACGAAATTGCTGAGTTGGCAAAAAAGGTCGAAACCGCACCAGAAAAGCGAGAAGCACAACGAAAATTGGCTGAAGAGGTTACAGAGTTTGTTCATGGTAAAGCCGCTGTTGAACAGGCAGAACATATTTCGGCAGCCCTATTCTCGGGTGATGTTTCAAAACTGACAACTGCAGAAATTGAACAGGGATTCAAAAATATGCCAACAGTGGAAGTGTCCGCTGAACCGCTTAACATTGTTCAATGGTTGGTTGATTCAACTAAAATTGAGTCATCACGTCGTCAAGTGAGAGAAGATATTAACAACGGGGCGATTAGGATTAACGGCGAAAAAATTCAAGACGTTGATTTTATGATCGATCCATCTAAAAAATTCGACGGTAAGTTTGTGATTGTCCGTCGTGGTAAGAAGAAGTACTTCTTAGCAAGGGTCAAGTAAGCATTCCAAGACAAATCAATTTGATTTGTCTTTTTTGTTGACATCGTCTTTAAAAGCCGGTATATTATTTAGTGCGGCTTTTGATAAGTTCATTTTTTAAAAGTTGTGGAATTACAAAAAATCATTGACACTTAATCGTCATCATGATAATATTAAATAGTTGTCAAAAGCGATGAACAAGCGCTTACGACAACTTGGTAGACCTTTGAAAACTGAACAAAATTTTCGACAAACAAATGTGCAGGGCGTTCCGATTCATTTCGGAACCAAACAT
>NZ_JAUCAP010000104.1:0-6523 GCF_030361045.1 Lentilactobacillus sp. TOM.63 | reverse complement strand
ACAAAAAGAGCCCTAATCACAAAGTGATTAGAACTCGAATTTAGTTTCACCAACAACAGTTGACGAAGAGCCAAAAGAAAAAGCTGATTTTGGTGCAAACCCAAATGATGGCCACGACGATCAAAATTTCGGCTGACCAAAACATCAAGGAAGAATTTTTAAGTCGTTCAAGCAAATTATCGACTCCTCACTCATTTTTGTGTGTGAAACCATTGTACCATAGAGTGCTCGGACAAGCGGTAGAAATCAGGATATCAGGTGTTACCGATAGACCCATTAGCCTGGCAAGTGATCCATAGGCTGTTTTCCACTTAGTCAAATACCGTTCCACCTTGGTTACCAGAATCCGCACGAACGTAATTCATCCTGACATCCCCAATCAAAAATGATCACCAGTCAGCCATTGCCAACCAGTGATCATCTACATTCTGAGGTCATCTTCATTTATATTGACGAGACAGTTCCAAATAGCGCTCGTACCAAATGGCAACAAACTCCTTTGAAAAAGGTCCCTTTTCATTATTGATCCAGTCAACTAAAATCCGGACATTGCGCTTTAGAATATGATCAATTTCTGGACCATAATTCCAGCGCTTACTGAATTCCAAATATTCATCCGCATCCAATAACTTGCGTCGACCGTCTGGGAAAACTTTCACGTCCAAGTCGTAGTCAATATATTTGAGTGCTTCCTTATCCAAGACATAAGGAGAGGCCAAGTTACAATAATACGCGATGCCATCATCGCGAATCATCGCCACAACATTGAACCAATAATGTTTGTGAAAATACACCAATGCCGGTTCCCTCGTCACCCAATGACGTCCATCGTCTTCAGTAACCAGAGTATGATTATTACAACCGATTAGTGAATCTTCACCAGTTTTTAATACCATCGTATCTCGCCAAATACGATGCAAGCTTCCATCATGCTTATAGCTTTGAATCGCAATGAAGTCCCCTTCTTTTGGTAGTCTTTGCATCCGTGGCATTTGTGCTACCCACTTTCTGATTTAAGCTATTAGCATCGATTGTTACCAATCCAATTATGATTATATCAGAATAGGGGGTATTTTCCGAATGAAATTAACTTCGAGCCAACTTCTCCAAAGCAATCGTAATATCATCCATGGTAAATCCCTTTCGAAACAGGGCTTGTTTGGTTTTTTGGCTTTGTTCATAATCATCAAATTTTGCGTATTTCTGCCAATACTTTTCCGCAAATCGATCGATTAATTCAGAATCATCACCAACTAATGTATCAGTATCTAGTTGATCCATAATCTGATCCAGATCGCCATACGGGAATCCCCGCCGGATCAATAAATTTTTCGTTTTGTTAATCGCCATCTTGGCAGCGTCTTGGTGGTGAATTTTCAGTTGCTTTTTAGCCACTTCAACGCCGATTCGAAGAACCTCATCTTCCGGGAATTCATGGTCAATTGCCGTTTCAATCGCGTCACTCGCGACCCGTTTTTCCTTTAGATGGCGACAAATCCAATCCGGACCGTTCTTTTCTTCTCTCACAACGGTCCGCACGTAGCTTTCCGCATACTTGGCATCGTTCACCAACCGTTGGTCAATTAGCTGATCAATCACGCGGTCAATGGCATCCGGATCCTCGGAAATCTCGGCCAGCTTCGTTCGGACTTCGTATTCCGTCCGCAGATTATGGGCCAGATAATTCAGCGCCTTGCTATGTAATTTTGACAGATCATCTGCGTGCTTGAATTTCTCAATGAGATCTTTATCGACTTCCATGCCTTTGAACACACGAAATTTGATTAAAACTTCCTCACTCATTGGCAGCGCGTATTGACCATCAACATAAATATTAAAGCGGCCCTCACGTTTTTGAGCTTCAATTTTGGTAATTTTTTCAACCATCGGAATCCCTGCCTTTCGATGTTAAATTCACTTTGCCATTTCAATTTGATATACTAAGGTTAAATTAAAACAAAGGATGACGTGCTATGATTACTGCTCACGTAGTTTATGCAACAATTACCGGAAACAACGAAGACATCGCTGACATTGTGACTGAATATTTCGAAAATAATGGCGTTGACGTTAAAGAAACTGAAATTTCACAAACAGATCCATCCGCATTTGAAAATGTTGATATTTGTGTTGTCTGTCCCTATACCTACGATGAAGGTGCCCTACCCGAAGAAGGCGCGGACTTTTACGACGACCTATCCGACTTAGACTTAAAAGGTAAAATCTATGGGGTGGCCGGTTCGGGTGATACCTTCTACGAAGAATACTACAACACCTCAGTTGACAAATTTGATGAAGCTTTCAAGCAAGCCGGTGCCACCAAGGGATCTGAGAATGTCAAAATCAACTTGGAACCTGACGAAGACGACATCAACAAGCTGGATGCCTTTGCCAAAGAATTGATTGCCAAGGTTCAAGCCTAACGACGATTATTCGACTTGACAGTAAGTGACCGCACAAAACTAACCTTTTGTGCGGCCACTTTTTTTGTGCCGTCGATGACGTTTACCACCGCGACGACCAATCCGCCGAGCTTGTTTCATTACCTGTTCAAATGCATCCGGCTGCTCCTGAATATCCCCAAGAAAAATTTGCTGAATTGTGGCGTTTAAAACCCCGCCAAATAACATGATGACCCCTGAAAAGTCCAGCCAGAACATTAAAACAATGAAGGTTCCAATCGTTTTATAGGTATCAATCCGTCGGGCAAAGAATCTCAAATAATAAGTAAACCCTTGGACCAATAACATTAAGCCAATTGTTGCCACTAAGGCTCCTACCCAAACATAACGAAACTTCACTTTGGCAGTCGGTACGAAATAAAATAGCAGACTCAAGAGAAACCAGGCAACTGCGATGGTAATCGGCCACTTAACCGTTGCAATTAATTGCATGATCCAACCAGGCGTGTGGATGATTGGGTTCAGCCAGTTAAAGATCATTTGGCTAAACGCAAAGAGCAGCATCATCACCATAACAGCCAAGATCAACACCAACATCCAGATAAACGAAATGATCCGGTTGGCAATTGCCGTCTGATTTTCAGCAACGTCGTAAGTTTTATTAATGCTTCGTTGAAATGCCGCAACCGCTCGACTCGCAGACCAAATTGTCACAATCAAACCAACAGATAATTGACTGGCACCCCCGCTTTGTAAGGTGGAGTCAATCACTGGCTCCAACAAGGCGTACACCCGCTCTGGAAAGATCGGCTCTAAATACACCGAAACCTCTTGGATGTGAATATGAAAGAGGTTTAACAAACTGCCGGCCACAAAGAAGATTGGGAAAATCGATAAAAGTGAATAAAACGCCAAAACGGCAGCTGAATCCGATACGTTTCCGGATGAATATCTGCCGATGAGGACTGTGATGAAATTTTTAATTTTTTCATACATTGATTTCATATCAAACCCACTTTTACGATTGTAATTCCTGTTTGGCTTTTAATTCCTGTTTGATAGCGGCTAAAATTCTTACAGACGCTTCACCGTCCCCATAGGGGTTCTTGGCCTCTGCCATTCGTTTATATTCCTTCGGGTCATCCAACAACATGATCATTTGCTTTTTGACTTCGTTCGGATCTGTTCCAACAAGCCGCAAAGTACCGGCCTTGATTCCTTCTGGGCGTTCCGTCGTATCCCGCAACACTAACACTGGCTTGCCAAGCGATGGTGCCTCTTCCTGCACACCCCCTGAATCACTCATAATGAAGTAACTACGGGCAGCCATGTTATGGAAGTCCAAAACATCAAGTGGCGCAATCAAATGAACGGCGTCAACCCCATCAAATGCTTCGTGAGCGGCTTTTTGAACGGTTGGGCTTAAATGGACCGGGTAGACAACTTCAACGCCTGGATGCGTCTGGACGACTTCTCTGATGGCTTTAAACGTCCGCAGCATGGGTTCACCCTGATTTTCTCGCCGATGCATCGTCAACAGGATCATTTTCGATTTTGACTGAAGTTCATCGAGAACTGAATGCTTGTAATCTGGGGTCACTGTTTGTTTCAAAGCATCGATTGCGGTATTCCCGGTCACAAAGATCTCATTATCGGGATGATTTTCCTTAAGCAAATTATGCCGACTAAGTTCAGTGGGTGCAAAATATAAGTCTGCCAGAACATCGGTCAGCTGTCGATTCATCTCTTCTGGGTATGGCGACAATTTATTCCATGTCCGCAATCCCGCTTCAACGTGACCAATCTTGATCTTATGGTAAAAGGCACTAATGCTGGCGGCAAAAGTCGTTGTGGTGTCGCCATGGACTAAAATGATATCCGGTTGAACTTTGGTGATGATTGCGTCCAGCGCGGTAATGACCCGAGTCGTAATGTCACTCAATGTTTGATTTTGCTTCATGATATTCAGATCGTAATCGGGCTTGATGTGGAAAACGGCCATGACTTGATCCAGCATCTCTCTGTGTTGGGCTGAAACAACGGTAATTGGCTGAAATTCATTTTGGTGCTGTTGCATTAATAAAATAATTGGTGCCATTTTGATTGCTTCAGGACGTGTCCCAAAGATGGTCATAACCTTGATTGGCTTCATTTTTAAACTCCCCTTATTCGACTTTTATTATAACAAATCCGTTTAAATCTTAACATTCGCTTATTTTTTATCAGTTTTGCATATGTTATAATCTGTTGATGTAATATTGAGTATTGATGAAAAAAAGTGGATCACGTTTAAAATTATCTTTACATAAGTCGTTCACTGCTCATCATTTTCGGAGCCGGATTGATTCCAAGCAAATTTAAGCTTACCAACAATCTTACACGAAATCAAAGCTGGCTGTAAATAAGTCCAGCACTTTTAGCATGAAACTAGACATATTTTTGGAGGTTTATTTTGAAGACGATCAGTCTAATTGTCCCTTGTTTTAATGAAGAACCAACCGTTGAACTCTTTTACGATACGACCGAAAAGGTGTTTGCCAAGCTAAACGCAACCCGCGACGAACAGTACAAGCCCGACTATCTGTTCATCAACGATGGGTCAGCCGATGGCACCCTTGATGTTATGCGCAAATTAAATGCCGCCCATCCAGACGAAGTTCATTACATTTCATTCTCCCGTAACTTCGGTAAGGAATCGGCATTTGCAGCCGGACTCAAAAATGCCCACGGTGACTATGTGGCTGTCATGGACGTTGACCTTCAAGATCCACCTGAATTGTTGCTACAGATGGTCGACATCTTAGAAGATCCCAAGCAAGATTATGATGTGGTTGGTTGCGTGCAGACCAGTCGAAAGCAGAATTTCATCAGGGCATTTCTTTCCGCTAGCTTCTACAAAATCATCAACAAAATGTCAAAGGTTGAAATGAAGCAAAATGTCCGTGACTATCGACTCATGAGTCGCAAATATGTCGATGCCGTTCTGGAATTGCCTGAGTACAATCGTTTCAGCAAGGGGATCTTTTCCTGGGTCGGATTTAAAACCAAATACTTAGAATACGAAGGCGTCCCAAGAGCAGCTGGCAAAACATCCTGGTCACTATTCCAACTCTTTGAATATTCGATGGAAGCAATCGTGGACTTTTCAGATGTTCCCTTAAAACTTGCAACAGTTGTTGGTGGCTTTATCAGTTTTCTCTCAATCTTGGGCCTGATTTTTGTTGTGATTCGGGCAATGTTCTTTGGTGGCTCAGTCAATGGTTGGGCATCAATGGTCTCAATTATCCTGCTACTCAGTGGAGTTCAACTGTTCAGTCTGGGAATTCTTGGAACCTACATCGGCAAAATTTACTTAGAAACCAAGCACCGACCAAAATTTGTGATCGCGGAGAAACGTTAACATGATCGAGAAATTCAAATTACTGTATTATAAGTACGAGGAACTGATTGCCTATGCTTTTTGGGGCGTGGCAACCACTGTTATCAACGTTGCGGTCTTTTGGTTCCTTCACCAATTTACCAGTTGGAACTATATCATTAACGCGACAATTGCTTGGATCTTAAGTGTTCTCTTTTCTTACTTAACCAATAAAGCATTCGTCTTCCACTCGCCCTCCAAATCATTAATGGGTGACTTAGTGGAAATGGTCTCGTTTTTCAGCGGTCGTCTGGCAACGTTGTTCTTAGAGTTTTTGATGCTCTGGATTGGGATTACGCTGATGCATCAAAATCAAATTTTGGTTAAGATTATGGAAAACATTATCGTGATCGCAATCAATTATTTCTGGTCCAAATGGCTGGTCTTTCGGAATAGCGAAAATCATAAGTCATCAAGTCAATAAGGTGGTCAACTAAATGAATCAACATATTAACCGACAAATATTACGCAAAAAACGGGAAGAATTTCCAGATGGATATTATACCAGAAATGATGGCTTCAAATTACTGGCCATGGCAGCAATCATGATTGTTATTCTGGTGGTATGTGCCCGAACGTTGATGTGAATTTTATGGATAAACAAATAGAGGCTCAAGGGGATTTTCCGGCTCTTCGTCAACTGTTGTTGGTGAAACTAAATTCGAGTTCTAATCACTTTGTGATTAGGGCTCTTTTTGTTTTG
>NZ_JAUCAP010000103.1:0-6739 GCF_030361045.1 Lentilactobacillus sp. TOM.63 | reverse complement strand
GCCGATAAGCTATCGACTCCGTGCCGCCTAGGAAAGACAAGCAAATATTTACTTTAACTTTTGGGGTACACCTCATTGTGTAGTAATCTCTTTTTGCTTCAACTATGAACAAAATTGTTCAATAACTAATTTTTCTGAGCATCTGAAATCTTGTAGTAAATGTTTACTGGATTACCAAATGTTACATTCGTATCAGTCGAATTTGCTGTGAATTCTACGTGACTGTCATCATTGGTAACAACATTGCCAGTTCCAATATTTAACTGCTTAAAGGTTGGTGACTTAAGAGTTCCTAAATTATTGTTGGCAGCATAATTTAAGAGTGTAGGTTGACTAATAGTTGCCCCTTGTACCCCTGAATAAGACATATTCAAGCCTGTACTAATATACTTATCTGAGGCAGCATCTGAAAGCTCTTTGTTCAATGCCTTAATCGCAGTTTGTACTTTAGGTCCATTTGTTTGATCATTAAGTTTTTGCTGCAAATTAGTTAAATCTCCAGGTACCAATTTAGCAAGTAATGCAGAAGAAGTATTATTCCCACTTGCATCTTTGGCAGCTGCTGGAAGATCAGCCTTTAGGTCGTCCGGAATTGGAACAACATCACTAAGAGGATTCTCAGTAGTTGCAGTCAACAGTTTCCTATTATCAAATCCGGCTGGCCGAATGGTACTCGAAACCGTCTGATTTACCGGCACAACCGAAATCGTTACCGAACTACCATAGTGACCAGAAGCAATCGCGTTAATCTGGTCCTGATTCAAGGTATTGTTGTTATTGTAGTTCAATCCATAACCTGTTCCAGCTAAAGCAGTTGCTAACTTACCTTGAATATCTGATTGGTCACTACCATAGAATGACCAGTTAGAACCATTTTGATAACCAACGAGATTACCACGGTTGGCACCTGACTTAGTCCAATCATAGTAAGTTGACAAGTTGTTGCCATTTGGCATTCTGAAGTATACACGAACGGCATTATCTGCAATTGCCGAGTTCAAATACAACTTGACCGAACCACCAAATTGGGCAACCGCTAAGTTATTCAATTGTGATTGGTTCAAGTTAGAAATATTGTAGCTGTAATTAGTGCCATGAGTGGAGTTGTAGCCAGACAAAGCATTGTTAATAGCTGTTTGCAATGAAGCTTGATCGTTGGAATCTAATGACCAGTTGTGAGTGGTAGTGTTGTAGTTTCCTAGATAAGAATTTCTAGTAGCACCGGTCTTGGTCCAGTTGAATGATACTAACGTGTTGTTGCTGTTATTTGGATCCATGATGTTGAATTGGATCTGGTTGTCAGCAATTGGCGTTGTTGCATTCGTCTGGGTCAAGCCACTCATCTTAATCCAACCAGTTGCTTGGCTATTTGGATTTGCTGGGTCATAGATGTGAACCCATTGATCTGATGAGCCTTCCTTGGTTCGATAACCAACTGCGTCAATTCGGAATTGCGTGTTGGCGTAAGGACTTGAATCAGTGATTGCTCGGCCAACCTTATAGTTGGTATATGCAGGTGACTTGTAAGTAACTTGGGTGCCATCATTGGCAGTTCCAGGTGTCGTGATCTTATAAGTCCCGTTTTGTTGGGCTGTTGTTAACGTTGAAAATGCTTGGTTGGTAAATGTTCGATATTGTTGAACCCCACCGTTGAAGTCAGAGTCGGTTTTACCACCATAAATCCAACCACGGTATGAGCCATCATAAGTAACCACTTTGTAATAGATGGAGCCACGATTAGTAGTGGCAATTCGATAAGCCCGAACATTATGTGTTGAAGATGAAACGTTTGAGAAGCTGCTTAAGGTAGCTTTAGAAGCGACTACCCGAGCACCCCTCAATGTTCCGGCCTTAGTATATAATGCATTGTTCCCAGTAAAAGTGACGTTACGATCCTGCGGCAACATAGCCATCTTACTATTAGATGTGACTCGAGCATAAGTCTTGGCACTTGCCGTTTGAGAATTTGCCATGCCTGCAGCTGCAATGAACCCTAATGCAGCTACTGACAAGAATAGTGATCTTTTAAGATCAAATCTCATAAATAACCCCTCCTTAACAATATATCTTACACTTGTTACACTTTCATTATACAGTTTATGAAATGGGTTTCAAAGAATAAGCCTAACGAAAATGAGATTATAAAGATAACATCAGGGCACCACCGTTCCACAAAAGATCAATGGTACCCTGATTTGGCGTATGTTCAAATAGTAATGGTTTTAATGTTGATTAGTGTTTTTCACATTAAGTCAAACCGGTGAATGGATCTTCTCAGCATTTTTTAGCTACTCGTACCGTTCAACTATTCGCCCATTTAATTTCTGCACTTGCCGATTATCATACGGGAATTGTTCCTTAAACCAATTCAACTGAGCCGCACTCACAGTCACCTGTGGATTCGTCACTATCAGCCACTCAACCCCCTCAGTTAGCGGGGGCGTAGTCAGCGATCCCAAATAATGAAAACCAACCGGGCGTTCTGGTAACCACTGATCAATTCGAATATCGGCTAAGTCAGTTTTGCCAGCAGTGAAGCCCTCAATAATCTGTTGGAATGCTGGATCAGCATCGCCAACTTTTGCGAGTAAGGCAACCACAACGAGTTGACCAATTGCATTTTGATGCACCAAATGAATTTCCAAGGGGAACTGGCGCCCGTCAATCAAATGTTCCGAAGCCGAGTGAAAGTGAACCTGTTGAAATGTAAATGATCGTCCAAAGATATCTGCGTTACCATTTCCGGGCAAGCGGATCGTGGTTTGGTCATCAACTTCCTGTTGTAAGTGATACTGAGATTGAGCGGCAAATTCAAGCGTTCCCTTCTTTGACACTGCCGCCTTGGTTTCGATATTAATCGGTGATTGCTGGAAGCCAAAACCGTTGGACCATTGTTCCTGATGCGTGTAATCGAGCATGTGGGTCATCCCTTCAATAATTGTTTGAATCTAGTTTACAGTATTTTGGCAAATTGACCAGATTCATTTACCCTAATCTGCTAAAAAATCCTGGTCAAAGCTGAAATTATCAGCCGCAATCAGGATTTTAATTCACTATTTCACTTTAAAATAAGCATGGTAATGGCCACTGTGGACTGTATTGAACGGAACAAGTCCAGTGCCACTTTCTAATTGGTCGGTCGTCATGGCTAACAACTGTTGTTCATCAGTCTGCTTAACCAACATATCTGGACCTCGAAAGACTGCTGCTAGTGTTTGGTTATCTGGCGCAGTCTTGACGGTCACCCTGGATGTGTAATGCAATTCAATCGTATTTTGACCAACTAATGCTGGCAAACGCAGATATCCTTTCTCCCTATTTAGAGGGGCAACCACGCCATTAACGGTTACTGCCAGGTTAGTCATCCAATCTGGCAGTCGAATTAAAACAGCAATCGGCGACTTGAAATCGGTCTGAACACTCATATGATTTTTCTTAACTTGCTGGCTAATTATCCCATTGTCGTCCGGCAATGTTAATTGACTATCGTAAAACAAGTTAACATACAGGCTTTCACCATCAAACGCGTAAAGATCTTTCTGAAAACGAACCATATTCTCTAGGCCAGTCCCATGGCAACAGGTATTATCTATATCCGTATCATATTGTTTCATGCCACCAGGTCTTAATGGCAAGAAGTACGTAGACCCGCCATCAGTTTGATGATCATTGGCTACTAGTAGATGATTATTCAAAACGTTTTCCGCGTAATCCATATATTTACTATTGCGAGTAATCTCGAATAATTGTTGGGACAATTTGAACATGTTGTAACTCGCACAGGTTTCATCCGTTTTGTCCGTCAAGTACTTAGAAACAGCGTCCGCTTCATGGAACATTTCGGTTTCCCCGACACCCCCATTGGCGAAACTATGGTGATTAACAACCAGGTTCCAGAAATTCTCAGCCAACTGGAGATAATTCTCATCCCCGGTTTCCTCATATAGATCGACAGCACCGATGATTTGCGGGATGTGCTGATTGGCATGCATATTATTGAGAGTATCGTAATTGGTCAGCATCGGGACAAACAGTTTGTCATTACTGAATAGTTTGGCCGTTTGCAAGTAACTTTGGCGTCCTGTTTCCCGATATAATCGCACCATCGCCGAAATCATACCGCCAAATTCTCCAGCAATGTAAATTGACCACATTTTTGTCAGCTGCTGGTGAGATAATTTATTCAGCCGTGCTACTACCCAGTCACCCAACTTAGTAGCAATCGCTAACGCCTGTTGGTTGTCAGTATAGTGATAACTATCCAATAACCCATTCAATATTTTATCCAAAGTGTAATAAGGTGCCCAAATGTTGGGATAAGTTTCGTATTTTTCCAACTCGTCAAATTGGGTCTCATCATATGCGCTTAGAAAGCCTGGGTGAGCCCCTAATTTGGTAAATGTTTGTTGGACTTTGGCCAGCTCAGTAACCAGATAATCTAATTTATCCTTAAAAATTGACTCGTGCGTGTCAAAATATGCGAAAGCCAACGCTGACATATAATGACCAGTGGTGTGACCTCGTAATTTACAATCTGGCGCATCCCAACCCGTCATTTGTTTCTCAGGATCAACAGGTAGTCCGACAGCCTGACGGAAATTGAATAAGAGTTGATCGGTGTCGATCGTCTTCAAGTGAGTCAACATTGTCTGGCTACCCGAAATATAGGGGTTATCCCCCAGTAATTCGACCGGTAGTGTCTTAAACGGATTGTGCCAGCCATGTTCATCTTGGGGGACTCGCTTAATGGTCGCTTTAACTGAAGCGCCATTTTCCTTGACGGTTCCAGAAATTGTCTGAGTGAGTGCCGCTGGGTCGAAATCCCGCTGCCAGGTCACTTCTGCCGTGGTATAAGAACCATCAGCAAGCTTGACAACCACCACCTGGGGTAAGTCATAGCTGCTTGAATGAATCGTTAATTTCAAGTCAACCAGATGGTCAATTGCAACTTTCCGTGGCTCCTGAATCACCGTTGCCGTATATTGTTTTTGCAAGGTTTTGTTACCTAGTTTCGCTGTTAAGTTTAAATGGACCACGCGGTTACCAACGCCTGGCATCGGCCGGGTTACCTTACCATCATCTGTAATGAACAAGTGCTCATCGGATTGCCACTGAAACTGACTACCATTTTTACCAGTGCTTGGCAACGAGATATTGGTGTCAATGGTTCCTAGGTTGCCTAAATAAATATTTTGGACATCTTCTAATAGTTGTTTGTTTTCAACCGTAGCCTTCATCATTAGCACTCCTATTCTCTAGTTCTCAGTATTTGCGGCTGAAACGGTTTCTCCCGCCACTTTTTCTTTAATCCAATTCTTACCGTCAACAATTCTAGCAAGAACCATTGCGGTAGCTGGATTGCTAGTAACATTATTCATCGTGCAGAATGGATCAGTCAAGGTTCCCATAATGACGATAATTGGGACAACAGCGGTCGGGAACCCAAATGCTGAACAAATAAACATTTCACCGATAAACCCACCGCTTGGGATTGTGCCGACAATAACCCCACTAATAACGGCAACAACCACGGCCATTGCCATATTTTTCAAATCAAACGTTCGATGGAACATCGCAAATAGAAAGGCAATTTTCATAATTTGAACAGAGACAACGCCATTTTTATTGATACTACCACCGAGTGGCATGATGATGTTGGGAATTTCTGTTGGAATATGCATCTTTTCACTCGCAACAATGTTAACAGGGATGCAGGCGGCACTGCTGCAAGTTCCCATTGCAGTTGCCATTGGAGTCCAAATGTTGGTGAAATAAGCTTTCAAGCCGGTCCGGCCACCGCCATAGTATGCCATTGCAGGATTTGTAATTAAGAAGAATAGAATTGTGAAGCCAACGTATACCAAAGCTAGTTGAGCAATTGATGAAATAACTTGCCCACCCATCTTACCAACCAAAGCGGCAAAGTAACAGCCAATTCCAATTGGCGCCAATTTCATAACGTAACTAACCAACTTCATACAAACTTCAGACATTGAATGAATCACTTGTTTGGCTGGTTGGCCAACCTTACCTAAAGCATTAATGGCAATCCCAGTTGCAATTGTAAAGATAATCAACGGCAACATATTATTCTTCGACAGCAGATTATAAAAATCAGGAACCGTTAACATGCTGACAACATTGAAGTTTGCCGCAATCGCAGTGCTCTTGCCAAGTTGAATCGCGCCGCTGGGAGCAACGGAGATTAAGTTAATCACAATTAATGCCAATAGTGACGTAATAACACCGCCTACCACCACAATCGTGATAAAGAGCATCAAAATCTTGCGTAACTTCCCACGACTATCCATATTAGCAATTGCATCGGCAATCGAGAAGAAGACGATCGGAACAATTAATACAAACACAAGGTTCAAGAAGATATCAGCGATTGGCTGAACCGCCACCGTCCTTTTTCCAAATACCAGCCCAGCGATTGCCCCTAGAATCGATGCAGAGATCAGGATGATCGAAAAGCCGTAATTCTTCATTATTTGTTTCATGAGCTTATCCTCCAAAATGATATTGATCTAAAATATAGCAACACCTTAAAATAATAAACGAAATTTCATTATAGATCAGAAAGATATATGATTAACATCTACTAACCTTTTTCCAATCTATGCTCATATGATAGCGGATACATAAATATGTTACAATGTTGTGGCCGTCAAGTTCAATTGATCCATTTTCGCTCATTAATTTTGATCCATTTTACCTATGTTTTGCTCATTAAGAA
>NZ_JAUCAP010000102.1:0-6901 GCF_030361045.1 Lentilactobacillus sp. TOM.63 | reverse complement strand
AAAATGCAAAATACCCATCAAACGCGTGAAACATGTGTTTGATGGGTATTTTGTGTATTTTTATGAATAAATCAGGAGTTATGATAAAGAAAACCCAGCCGAAGATATTAAGGTATCATTTGGTAAATTAAACGAAAAGGGTGACCAAGTAGAAAAACATACGGGAAACGTAACTGATTACTATACATTGTCCTTTGAACAGTTAACTACAACAAGTTTTGAACTTAAAATCACTCTAACGACGGAAGGGAAAGAATTCGTTGAAAATGGTGACTATAACATCATCGTCTTAGACTACAGTTCAGATGTAGAAAGTTTGTCACTTGACTCTACAAAGGATTATGAACACTTAAAGAAGTGGTTGTTTAATAATAAGATTGAGGTATCAACAGTGGCTGGTAACGATCTCGAAACGTCTGCCCAAACGTCATATACTGACGCAGGTTATCTACTAGATAAAAGCGGTCAGAAAGAAACCATTTATGATGAAGGGCGAGAGATTACGGCTATCAAATGGAATGTGCTGGTAAATGGTGAAGGTAAAAAGTTCACTGGGCCAATTCAATTAGTTGACCAAATTACCAGTGATAACCAAAACCATTTACAAGTTAAAAATAGTGACTATCATGTTAAGATTTTTAAAGCGCAACGAAGTCAAGTTGAAGATGAAGGAAATAAAGATAAGCAAAAGGTTGAGTATGATCCATTAGAACCACCAATCAATTCAAACAACTACACCCTTGAATACTCTCTTCATTTGGATAAAATGACAATTCAGTTTAAAGAAGGGTATGAACTTGATGGACCACTAATCGTACAGTATTATACTGAAATTCAGAAGACGGTGGGAGCAGACTTTGAGAATAAGGTAACCCTAAGCCTTGGTGAAAAAAAGTTTACACAAGGGACGGTGCTTGAGTCAGGAATTGAGGCTTGGGGTAGCATCAAGCACTTTAGTGTCAACGTCATTAAGCGAGATGATATAACCGGTGATCCGCTTGAAGGAGTTGAATTTAAACTTCAACAAATGGATAAAGATGGTCATTGGCAAGATGTTATGACGACTGTTGATCAAGGGGATGCCAAGCCAGAAGTTTATAAATTAAGAACTGGTGCTAATGGTATGGCAACCTTCATGGACCTTACCGCCTTTGGCAAATATCGAATTGTTGAGACGGAAGGACTAAGTGGTCGGTTCGAACAGTATGAATCCAAATTGTTCACAATGAACGATGTTGACGAAGGCAAAGCTGTCTACGTTCTCGAAGTAACCAACCCATACGACGGTGACTTAATCATCAAAAAAGGGGTTAACAGCAACGGTCTAGAAACTTCGAAAGATGAATTCAACTTTGAGGTTAAAGCAGTCAGTGACTTGGAAGCAGTTAACAAAGATTTTGTTGGTAGCTTTGAATATGCTGTATATGATAAAAGCGGGGATCCAGTTAATGGTAGAGATGATCAACCAATTAAGGGGACAGTAACTTTTGAAGATGGTATTGCTATCGGACTTCCTGCAATTAAAGATGATCAACAGCTCAAAATCTTTGGCTTACCGCAGAATCAGAATTTCATGATCAAAGAGTTAAATGCGGAAAGGTATAACACGACCCACCGGTTGATCAATACCTCAAATGGTTCATCTGGTAGGCTTAGAGGAAAAGAAACTAGCCTGTTCAAACTTCAAGAGGGTGAAAAAACCGACAGTACGGTTGCTTCATTCACCAATTCAATCGTGCCTGGTGAATTTGCTTTTTCCAAGACAATTAAGGGACCAAATGTTGCAAATGATAAGGATCGTAAGCAGTTTAACTTCTACCTTGAAGCAATTAACGAAGATGGCGATCCGGATGAGACCTTCACTGGCGACATCGAGGGTTGGAAACATGCCGGTGGAAGTGATACGAAAGTGACATTCCACTTTGTTAGCGGCAAGGCAAACCAAATTACGATTAATGGTAGTCGAGAAGCTATTCAACTTCGTCACGGTGAAGGTTACAATAAAATTCAATTGCCGAAGAACATGCAGTTTAAAGTTTACGAACGGCAAGACGACACGTACAAGTATACAAAGTACTGGATTGACGGAGACTATGGTGAAGCGCCTTCTGGATCGGATAAGGATGGTGATTACCACTACGTTGGGCCGATTAACACGGATGGAAAACATCTGAAGTTTATCAATGAGCAAAAAGGTAATTCCTTTGAATTTGAAAAACAAGTTAGTGGCACGATGCCTAACGATCTTACCAAGTTTGACTTTACTGTTGAAGGCGTTGGCAATACGGTTGCTTCCATTAAAAACAAAGAGTTTAAAGCCGTAGTTAAAAATGCCCGTTCAGGGGACGTAATTAATGATACTGGGAAAATTACTTTTAATGGTGATGGTGTTGCAAGCGAGATTAACTACGGAGGCTATGATCCCACAAAGATCCAGTTAACACATGGACAAAAGCTGGTGATTCTCGGACTACCAGAGAATGCAACCCATTTCAAGGTAATTGAAACAACCGCTGGCGATTTTGAGACGTATACGCAGGTTGATAATGGATCTCGTCAAGAAGGAAAAGAAGCAGAGATTGAATTAAATCAGCCGAACGTTCAAAATCTAATTCTGTTTGAGAATGTCAACAACGGTCATATACCACTGACGATCAAGAAAACTTTGAGTGGCGTTGTTCCGCCGAAGCATACTGAGTTCACGTTTGAGGTGGTTATCAAGGATCCTGGAAAGGAATGGGGAGAGTCCAAAGAATTTAACGCGATCATGAGTGATAGAGACGAAGAATTTAAACTAGAATTTAAAAAGGATAGTGATGATTACAAAACAACAATTAAACTCGAAGCCGACCAATCAATTACAATATATCTTCCTAAGGGCTTAACAGTTGAAACAACCGAAACAACGAAGGGGTATGAGGTTAGTCATCAATACGGCAAGCATGAGGATGAAGATAATTCACATAAAGTTGTTCTAGAGAATAATGATTGTGATGAGCCTTGTCTCCCACCATTAATTTTCAACAACCACGTCCCAGGAACAATCGTGGAAATTGAGAAGAAGGTTAAGGGAACTCCTTTGGCAAATGCGGATTACGGCAGGCAGTTCCAGTTTGGAATTGTTGCTAAAGACGAAAATGGTCAAGGAATTACTACTGGAGATGATGAGACAGAGGATAACGACGTGGAAGCTGACAAGAAAGGTTTTGCTTATGAAATCAGCAATGCTACTGGTCAAACAGTTTCCTCTGGCCGAGTTGAGTTTAAGGACGGAAAGATTTCTCGAATTGACGATGAGGAATTTAGTGCAGAATCACCCGGATATTTCGAACTCAAACACGACCAAAAGCTGAAAATCTTGGGTCTCCCAGATGGTGCTAAGGTGGTCGTTACCGAACTTAATCCGGCTGGGTATGTCCCTGAATGGTCAGTTGGCAAGGGCTCGACGATGTCAGGTAATGAGACAAGTGAATTTGTAACCGATGAAAAGACACCATCAACTGTCAAATTCACCAACACCAAGAAGACGAGTTCCCTGCACCTCAGCAAGACGCTCGTTGGTGATGGTATTACCACTGACGATAAAGCAAAGGAGTTTGAATTCAAGATTACTGCCGAAGATCCTGAAAAAGTGGCTAGCAAATATCAAGCCGCTAAGCGAAACACAGACGGCACGATTACCAAGCTTCCAGTCAGTTTTAATACAGATGGTGAATACAAGATCAATCTTCAAGGCACCGAAGCCCTCACCATCGACGGCCTGCCACTTGACGTCACATTCAACGTTGAGGAAATGGAAGCTGAAATGCTGGAGAATGAAGGTTTCCAAATCAGCCACGCCTTGAATACTGTTCCTCAAAACAGTCACAAAACCGCCAATTTTAAACTTCATGGTGAAATGACTCCGGTTGAGTTTGTTAACGCTAAACACAAACCAGACACCGGCTTCCTCCAAATGAAAAAGGAACTAGCTGGCTCTGGAATTACCGAAGCTGATGAAAACCAGATATTTGAATTCCAGGTTCGATCAGCAATTAGTGGTGAGTTCAAAGCAACCAAGTTTACTCAAAGCGGTGCGGTCCAATCACTTGATGTTCAATTGACAAATGGTATGTCAAATACGATTAGCTTGAAGAGCAAGGAACGGCTGATCATTTCTGGATTACCACTTAACACGGATTTCTCGGTGACGGAATTAGGAGCGGCCAATTTCAAGACAAACTGGATGGTCAACGGTACTACGACCCACGAGGGTAAACAAACTGAACTATTTAGAATTCTGAACCAGCAAACTACCCCGGTTCTATTCACAAACAGTAAGCAGGCACCAGACACTGCTAGTTTGAAGATTAGCAAGACCCTTGCCGGTGAGGGCATCACTGACGCTGATAGTAATCAAGACTTCAATTTCAGAATCTACTCTAGCGCAAGCGGGATCTACAAGGCCGTTAAGGTTCAGCAAAAAGGCAATACCACAAACACAACGGTCACGATCCAAGACGGCGAATCTGGTTTGATAACGTTAAAAAATGGCGAAACACTGACGTTAGCAGGCTTGCCAATTGACCACAACTATGCGGTAGGTGAAGCATACGTCAATGGTTACGTAACTTCGTACAAGGTTAACGGCACACCAGAGGTTAAAGGCATGACGACCGATCCATTCCGACTGGTTGCTAACCAAAACGGCACCGTTGACTTCACCAACACCAAAAACGGCGATGTTGCCATGGGTTCCTTCTCCGTTAACAAATTTGTCAACCAAACAGGTAACAGAACCCGAGCGTTCGAATTTAACCTGGAAGCTGTTGACGGTGCTGGTAATCCATTAAATGGCATCTTCCAGACGGAGACGATTACCAATGGTGGAACTGTAGCTAAGGGGAGAATTGATATTCAAGGTGGCAATGCTAAATTTACATTGACGCACGGCCAAAGCATCAAGTTCATCCTCCCAATGGGTGCGCGCTACGAAGTTTCTGAAAAGGACTACAAGGTGGACGGTTACACGACTCGTGTGACAAAACGGGACGCGGCATACACCGGCACTCACGTCTTCGGTACGGCAACCGCTGATAGCGACAACATCAGCTACCACAACGATTTTGAAGAAGATGAGGGTGAATTACCACTCCCAGCTGACGAAGACAAGCCAGATTCAAGTGCAACAATTGACGAACCAGATGCATTACCAGCAAGCGATGGTACCAGTGGGACTAATGGTACTAGCGGTATCACTAGCCCACAGGGACTCCCATCAGCTGGCTACACTGGTAAGCAGGCCTTACCACAGACCGGCGAAGATGACGGCAGACTTTATACAATCATTGGCGTGATCATTCTGGTAATGGTGGCAGTTGTTGTCACGATTTACTACACGAAACGCAAACAGACCAAATAGAAAGGAATTTAAAGTAACAATTATCATCGGATTAGCAAGAAATGCCATTCACTAGTTGAATGGCATTTTTTACGGCTAAATTCTGATGGCTGGGAAAGCTGTTTAACCAGTGTATTACTCTTTTTGAATGATATCGCTAAGTTTAATTAACAAATATGAAAGTTCATACTTCCTTTCTAAAATAGCCAAATTTTATTGATAAACTTATTGTAAGGATAATATATACGTAATCTTACGACGGCGGAGGAAAAAATCATGAAATTATTCAAGAAGGGGTGCATCATGCAGTTCGTTGGGGTGCTAGCTTTGTTATTCGGTAACTTCTATACGGTTGGGGCCGCCGTGGCCGATGTCGTGGCGACTGATGAAATTGCGACTAAAAACGCTAAATTGATCGATGATAAGCGCCAGTTAGTAACAACTGCCAAAGTGGGTGACAAGGTGAAACTAACCTTTGACGTGACCGTGGGTTCTTTGTCGTCGGCTGGTAAGGTGAAATTTGAGTATGACCGAGACATGTTAACAATCAAAAAGCGGCAGTATCAATTTAAAAATGGTAGTGCCAAAGTTGTGGTTGATATTGATGGCAAGAATTCAACTATTCAGTGGCAGCACGCAATCGACATGACCGATCTTGAGGTGGCCTTACCGGTTAAATTCAATCGGCCTGCCAATCGTTATGAACTGGCGGTGATGGTTGATGAGAAAAAAGTTGAACTGCCGACATTGACGGTGGTGAATAAGAATGCTCAAAAGGCCAAGGGGACCACTGCGGCCACTAACAAAAATATCGATGGCAACTTGCAGGATGACAATTTGGTGAATCAGGTATTGGTCGAAGCTGAAAAAGACGAAATGGCCAGCGACCAGACGGACGCGGCCAAACGAGTTGAGACAGCCAAAGCGCAAGGGGGAGCTGAAGATAAGACTGCTAAAAAAGAAGATGATTCTGAGAAAGACAAGGTTGACCAGCAGCCTGTATCAGAAGAACCAAGCAGTGAAGTAAAAATCGACGAGAACTCTTCTCAAGCTGATGAGATTGAAGAATCCAAACAATCTGATAACGATAAGGCTAAACAATTTGTGAAAGAAAAACGGGAAGTGGATCAGAAGGCAGCCAAGGAGAAAAGTCAAAAGGCGGTTGAGAACTTGAAGAAAGCTGCTGAAAAGGATGCGCAGAATCCCCAAGGTACCAATCAAAATGGTAGTGGCATGCAAAAAAGCTCTGGTAACAATAAAGAAATTCGAACGCCGCGCGATTCTTCGTTAGCAAGTGTGGATGTTGCTAAGAAGGCATTGGCAGAGACAGGTGATGGCGAGTCAGCACATCATATTCAATCTCAACTGTCTACTATGAAGGGGTTTGAAACGGAAAGAGACTTAAAAGGCTTAGTTAATACCAAATTCTTTAATAGCATTACTGTACCTGATTTATTCATAAAAATACACAAAATACCCATCAAACACATGTTTCACGCGTTTGATGGGTATTTTGCATTT
>NZ_JAUCAP010000101.1:0-7066 GCF_030361045.1 Lentilactobacillus sp. TOM.63 | reverse complement strand
CTTCAATCAGCAAAAATAGTTATTGTTGCGTTAAAAACGGTGTGCTAAACTAAAGCTAATTTAACAACCGAATATTAATAGATCACGTTAATAAGCAAAAAATCCCAATCCACTTGGGATTGAGATTTTTTGCTTATTAGCAAGTAGCTATCACCCAGCTACTTAGATTCAGTCGATTTTAACTTGGCCGTCTAAATCGACTGAACATTGAGATCTAATTTATAGATTAATTATACCGCAGACTAGTCCGCCAGGACAAGTTAAGGATAGTTAAAAAAATAAATTAAAACCAATGGACTAAGTAGCTAGCAAGGAGCTGCCTAGTCCATTTTTATTTAGCTGTTAAAAATAAAAGAAGTTGCCGTTAGGCAACTAGAAAACAACATACGCTGCTGAATCACAAAACATTCATCGTTTGAGGCTTTGTGATTCGGTTAGAGCATATCAGATTTGTATTTTAAAGCAAGTCAGATGTTTTAGCAACTCTCTTTTGAGTCAGCGTGGGTTGGATATAGAAAGGGAGTTTTTATAATGACAGAATTTGATAATTTCAATTACTACGATGCCGACAACGTTTATGGAGCTTTATTTTTTCAGTTTCCCAAGGTTTTAATGTACGGAGAACAATACAAATACCTAAGTAGCGACGCCAAACTCGCCTATATGGTGCTCAAAGACCGGCTTGAATATTCTTTACGCAACCATTGGGTTGATGAAGCCGGCCATGTTTATTTTATTTTTACAAATCAGGAGCTCGAAAATTTATTTAACTGCCATAATCAAAAAGTTGTCAAAATAAAAAAAGAACTAGAAGCCACTCATTTGTTGATGCAAAAACAGCTGGGCTTTAACCCAAAAACTAAAAAAAATGAGCCGAACCGTTTATACCTGTCCAAGCTTGATGTGAAAGCTACCGACGTCTATTTACGGGGCAAATATGGGCAAAAAACGCCGCAAACCCTTGGTACGAGCGGAAATGTGAAAATCACACTTCCGCGGAAGACCGCTCAAACCCTTGGTACGAGCGGAAATGTGAAAATCACACTTCCGCATAAGTCCATTGACGATACCGCTCAAACCCTTGGTACGAGCGGAAATGTGAAAATCACACACAATCTAGATAAAGAACCTAAAGAGAGAGATAAAGATAGATACAATATAGATACTCACCAGTTGGACTTTTCCACAGCTAATTACACACCAGCAGAAATTAACCAGCAAAACCACGATTTAGTTAGCCATGCCTATGACTTTTTAACTGACGCGGACACAGGTCAACTCTTTTTAGAGCCATCAGCCGTTCAACTTTTAAGCTTTTGGTGCCGAACCCCGCAACAAATGCGTCGCTTCATTGGCATTATCTTAAATGCTAAGTATGCCATTGAAAAAGCCCACAAAGACCTCGGCGTTTGGATTACTTTAGATGATCCCGAACTAAAACCTCTAATGACCAAGACATTAAGACGCTACTTCAACGCCCTGAGAAGCAACGAGAAACACATCAAGAACGTCGAGAATTACTTATACGGCACCATGCAAAATCTATTTAGCATTTACTGGAACAAAAAAGCCAACGCTAAATATCAAGCTGAACATTCTAAAACAAGTCATCAGCAAGCAGCCCTCTTTAATTAGCTCTAAAATCGTTTCTCAGCCGTTTTAACCATGGGCTATATATTTATATTAAATTAGCGATTGAATTGCTTATACGAGCAAACAACGGACAATTTTAGCCGGCTTAGCCAACTTGAATCAGCGGGCTAATCATTTTAAATGATCACTGCTAGACTAGTCTAGCTTAAAAATACGCTTAGCAGTCTCCAGGGGGAACTATGCTCTTTTTTAGCTACATGAATTAGCAAGAATAGACTTTTATATTGATTAAACTGAGTATGAGCAACTTGTTCTAGGAGGCGTGGCTTTATGAGTAAAAAGATTTGGATGATTATTTTTCGTTATTTGTTAGCGATTGGCTTATTTTTAGCCTATAGTGCATTATTTGATAATCAAGATCATGATTTGATTAGATCGACTCTTGTTTTTGCTATGTGTCTTGGCCTTGCTATTATTCCATTTAGACATAAGACCAAAAGCAAAAAATAGTTTAAGGGATATATATAATTGATATTCTTGTAAAAAGATACTCATCTGGCCATTTTTCAGTGTATCTCATGTTGTTAATTGCTTTAATTATCTAGTTAAAATTAATAACGAATCAATGAGAGCTATTATGGCTAAAGGGTGTGTTTAAAGCAGGCCTAGTTAATGAAAATAGATAAAGAACACTAAAATTAGTGGTGGGTAATCAGCAGACCGAGTGAAACGAGGTCAATGCGCACTTACACATAGAATTTATTCTATGTTGTGCTAGACCCATTAAAAACCTGTATCAGAAGTCGCCGTTGGCGACAACAAAATCAAACTAATTTACCCAAAATCAATTTGGTTCAACATGTTTTCTGTACTTGCTTGATCCAAGCCTAAATAAGCTAAAGTCATGGCTTCACTTGAATGATTTAATAAGTGCATGACTAGGCCAATATTGTAATTTGATTGCGTGTAAACACGATAAGCCCCAGTTTTGCGCATCGTATGAGTACCTAGATAATTAATTCCTAATAGATCGCCAACCTTACTCATAATTTTGTAGAACTGTTTTTCAGTAATATGGCGTTCTGGGTGTTGAATTGAAGGAAAGAGCCATTCAGAATCCAGCTTATGATCAAGCAGCCATTGACGGTACAATAAGAGCTCTGTTTGAACAGGCTTAAGGTACAAGGTATTAGGTTTACCAGTTTTTCGGTCATGAATAAACGCATTTTGTTTAATAGAACCGTCCGGATTAAAAATATCGGCCTGTTTTAAGCCCATAACGTCACTCACTCGCAGTAGCGTCGCTTTACCAACTTGAAAAATCGTATAGTTACGTCGGCCAGCTTTAAAGTTATTGAGTAACGTATCTTGAACCTCTTTAAGAACGTTTGAATCTTTGATGGGTAAGACAACTTGTTGCATAAGCTGTTAGTTCCTTTACTTTAAAATTAATTTAGTTGCAGAAAACCTAAAAATCGAATATTATAATGTAGTACGATGGTAAACTTAAAGGAGGCGGATTAGAATGAGTAATACTATTATTAAAAACAAGACAATTTCAACTCGTGTAACACCTGACATTAGTGAACGGGCTAAAGCTAATCTAGCAAAACAAGGGCTAACCGTTTCTGAGTATATACGCTTATCGTTAGTTAAAGCGGCCAATAATGAAGTACGATTAGTCAGCTTTTTAGATTCTCCGGAAGCCTTAGCCGCTAAAAAAGAAGCAGAAACAGGGCAGGTCAAAAACATTGGTTCATTGACTGACTTTGAAGATTGGATCGATAAGTTAGATGCAAATTAAACAGACCAAATCTTTTGAACGTGAATTAAAAAAACTAGTCAAAAAACATTTCCCAATAACTGTCTTGAAGCCTTGTTTAGAAGCAATTGTTGAACAAGATGTACTTGTTTTGAAACAGATTAAAGATCATGCATTAAAAGGAAATTGGCGTGGCTATCGTGAATTTCACCCTGCCAGATATGGAAACTATGGTAAAAATTATGACAACTGGATTGTTATTTATCAGCTAGATCATGATGAATTGATTTTGTTATTGGTTGCAACTGGCTCCCATGAAATCTTGAATCAATAGCTATAGTTTAGGGGCACTTATAAAAAAATAAATTAAAATAGCCCCCAATATCTACATTATAGATATTGGGGGTTATTCTTTCAACGTTTTCGAGGGGCGATTTGTCAATTATAGACCGTCTTTAAAAATATGACCTATAATAAGCCAATCCATTCATTGAAAGGATCTAAGAATTCGCTACTATTCATCCAGTCAACGGATTTTAAATTGTATTCATGTTTTGTTATTGGTAAAGCACCAATTTCAAAAAGACCTTCATTATGAAGATCCTTTTCCGATATAAGCATGGTAGGCAAATTGAGCATGAATGCCATTGCGCCCTCTATTTGATTCCAAACTGAAGGATACAACTTATTATTTACTTCTTTTTCAAATTTAGTCTTAGGTTTAGAGATACCATTTCTTACTAACATTTGTGGTATTCCTAATATTATTATTCCAGAACATGCCTGCATTTCTTTTCTTATGGCTGAAGTAGGATACTCATTAGGAAAAACGGTTGATCCTATAGTAATAGGATTAAGGGATCGCTTCCTAAGTTCTTCTGTTAGTCTTTCTACGGAACTTATATAAACGGGATTATAATTATTAGGTCGACTCAAAAATATGTTTTTTGTCATCAGCAAATAGCCTCTTTTTAGGTCTATTATATATTTATTTCAAATACTATCTATTTACCAATTATAGGTTTTACATCTTATAAAAATTACTCATGTATTTCCAAATCTCTGCCATTTATCCAATCCTTTAGGCGGATATACTTGTTAGTGTTTTGAGGATCAGTTATCCAAAAATGCTTAGTATTAGATTTCCTAGTAGAAGCGTAGTCTATGTAAGGGTATAGGCCCAAATATTCTTGTCCCTTAAAATCTTCTCTATCCTCTTCTAATATGGGTAGAATACAAGCTTTTCCGTTGTGAATACCATCGCCTACTCCTAATTCCCAGGGGCACCACTTTGAATTAGTAACATTTTGGGTAGAAATGTATGCCAAGGACTTACATTGCTTAATTCTATCTTTAACTAACTCGGCTGTTTTTAAAGTTACGTGATTCCTGTTTAAATAAGGGTCTTGAACCCAATCAATATAAACTGAAAGATTATCTTCTTCAAAAAGAGAAGCCAATGCTGATATTAGTTTCTTGTCTAAAAAGCTATGAGATATAAAAATGTCATAATTGTTTTGATAGTTAAAGCTTTCATTGATAGATTTTCGTATTTCATACTGAGAATTACTTGAAACACGGGTTAGAAATTGTTTATTTAAAATCATCTATATTTTACCTTCTTTTGATAATTTGAAATACCTTTTTCCCAGAGAGGTCAGTCGACAAGACTCACTTTCCATGGCAGCAAAATACATATACTCTGCATTTACAGGTTCAACCAATCCTACTTTTTGGTAAAGTTGTAAATCTTTGAATTTATTTACATTTTTATCGTTAGCATATGGCACTTTAATTTCATGCTTTGCCGTTGGATCATTAGTGAACTCAAAAGAAGGATCTAATTTAAATTCTGAATTTTCATCCATGAAATATTCTTTTATCTTTCTCAATGTTGGTAGCTCTACTTTGGGAGTTACCCTTCTTAAATAATAAAAGCTCTTGGTATTAGTTTTAAAAATAGGTCTCTGACTCCATGAGCCTAAAGCTTGATCAATAAAAGAATAAATTCCTGCTGGAGTGACGTCCCCAGTGATAGTTGAGGCATATCCCTTCAAAGCTTGCATAAACAACGATGTAAACAAGCCCTGCCCATCACTTTCTATTGAAACTTCATCTTCAGAGCTAGCTGTCATAATGGTTACACCTTCACCTATTACGGAATCCGTAGAATTTAGGGCACCTATTCTTCCTAAATTACCAGAAAAACAAGAATCCAAAATTATAATTTTATTCTTTATTTTTGATTGATTAGCCATGTTTAAAATGTCAGTGGTAGAGATACCCATGTCGCCTTCTGAAAAATCAGGTGTTACAATGTAGCCTTCGTTTTCTTCCGCAAAGCCATGTCCTGAAAAATAAAAGAGTGCGACATCAGCAGTTCCCTCAAATAATTTTTGAATACACTGTTTTAAATATCCTTTACTGGAAATACTTGTTTCCAACTTAATATCAAAGTTAGGTGATCCATCTTCGTTTTTCTCTAACAAAGATGCGATATTGACTGCATCATTAACACATCCATGTAAGGGTGATATTGGATAATCGTTTATGCCAACAACTAATGCTTTACGCTGGGCCATACAAATTCCTCCTGATTCTTATTTTAATAAGTTTGATATCCATGTTTCTATAGTTGACCAGGTCCAAGATTTAACCTTGTAAGAAGGAACAGAGCTTGGAACATCATAGATTGAATGATTTTTATTACCCCAAAGAAAAAGTGTTGGAATATTCTCTTCTTGGGCACACTGTATTTCCCATAATTCACCACTTGCTTTTTTTGTATTAGAGGTTATAAAAACAATCATGCCATGGCACCCTTTAATTTTAGAACGACAATTAGTCTTCCATGAATTATCCCAAGGATTTTTCACAGACATGTCTATAAACTCAAAAGGGACTTTAGAATTATGAGATTGTCCTACGATAAAATCACGTAAATTTGTATCCTCAATTGCAAAACTAATAAATATCCTTTTTTTCATAATGAGCTCTCCTATACAATTAAATCGATGGTCTACTTTACTTACAATAGCTTTATTATAAATCGAAATACAGGCCTATTTTTAAAACTCGCCTATTCTATTTTTAAAACAAGATTTAAACAGTTACGTTTGCCAAAAATGCCACCAACCTTTATTGGGCTTATTTTCATGTATGTCTTCTTTCTTGTTATTTTCTCGAGGTTTTTGAGACGTTTTAGAAGTTTCAAGTAGCTCACTTAATTTTTGAACATGGTTCTGTAACTCTTTATTTTCTGTTACAGTAGTTAATTGAAGCTGTTGTTGGTGATCTAGCAGTTTTGTTAGATGGTCTATTTGTCGATCTTTGGTAGCAAGCTGTTTGTCACGTTGAGACTTTAAATCTTCTACTTCTCTTCTCAGAGTAGCAACCAGATCATTATTTCCTTTGCTAGTCTTTGTTGGCTCTTTGCTATCATTTTGTTGGTTCTTTGCTAGCAAAGATTTCGATATTCTGTTCTTAACAATGCTTTCAGCTAGGGGACTAATAAGGTTTTTGCCTTGGCTGTCTTTTTGCTGGTCCTTTGTTGGTAGTCTTTGGTAATGATATTGAATAGTCTGTTTAGAGACCCCCAATTCATCTGCAAGTTGTTTAATTGTTTTGACCAAGGTTAATCACCACCCAGTTTGAATTAGAAATGCTCTTTCTCTATTTTGGAGTCAATCTATCTAAAGTACAACTTCAATC
>NZ_JAUCAP010000100.1:0-7074 GCF_030361045.1 Lentilactobacillus sp. TOM.63 | reverse complement strand
CGAACACAGCAGTTAAGCTTCTGCACGCCGAGAGTAGTTGGGGGATCGCCCCCTGCGAGGGTAGGACGTTGCCACGCAATATTCCGGCATAGCTCAGTTGGTAGAGCACCTGACTGTTAATCAGGTTGTCGACGGTTCGAGCCCGCCTGCCGGAGCTTTGTCAAAAAGTGCTAACGCGATTGTTAGCACTTTTGTGTACAAAATCATGCCGACTTAGCTCAGTTGGTAGAGCATCGGTATCGTAAACCGAGGGTCACAGGTTCAACTCCTGCAGTCGGCATAATTATACAAATTAGAAGAAATATTAAAATTAGGAATGCTGTTAAATAGGCATTCCTAATTTTTTTAATTTATAAAAACGTACTAGAAAGTATTAAAATATAAATAATAACGGGCAAATAACGGCCAAACGGGCAGAAGAAGTTTAACCTGATACAGAGTAAAATAACAAAATAAAAACGGAACCTTATTAAAGGTTCCGCTTAATTGGTATAGTTTCATCATGAGAGGAAAGGTTATCTAACTCTTCACGAATCTGTTGATCGTTTTTTGCTTTATATTCATCCATTAAATAGGAATAAATCTTTGTTGTTGTGGATACGTCAGCATGGCCTAAACGCTTAGAAATGATGTAAATGTCAATTCCTCGAGATAGTAGGTAAGCTACATGTGAGTGTCGTAAAGAATGAAAGTGAAAGCCTTGCTTTTTAATTCCTAAGTCTTTTAGTATAGAACGCAACTTTTTATTAACGGCAGAGGATGATGGAATGGATTCATATTGATTAACAAAAATTAGTTCTCCATTATTGTGATCCTTCAAGATCTTTAATGATTTCAGCAATTCGTCATTAACTGCAATGATTCGATTTGAACCAGCCGTCTTGGTATCTTTGAATCCACCGCCTTCGGATGAATTCCAAGATTTAGTAATGCTAATCGTTTTAAAATTAAAATTAACGTCATTCCAAGTTAATGCTTGAATTTCCCCCAAGCGAGCACCAGTTAAAACGGCCGTCAGGATCATAAAAGTGGAGGTAAAGTGATAGTTTAAGTGATTCTCCAAATAAGCGATGAGACGCTTAATCTCAGCCACGTTGAGGTATTCCACATGCTTATCACGTGACTTATCATAAATAAGACTGACTCGCTGGGTGAAATCTTTATGAATCAGATCGTCAAGAATGGCATTTTGAACAGTTGCTCTAATCAGTGAATTAACTTTATAAACAGTATCTTTTGCATGAGAATGACCATAGAAGTTAATAAATGCTTGATATTGTGGTCGGTCAATACTTTTTAAAGTAACATCACCGAAATAATTATGTAATACTCGACTAGTTATTTTATAGCGATTCTTAGTCTGATTTTCAATCTTAGGCTCTTTGTACGTGTGATAAAAATAGTCAAAATAGTCAGCAAACTTAGGATCTTTAGGAACGAGATCCAAACCATTGTGGATATCGATTTCCAATTGACTCGCAAATAGCTTTGCAGCTGATTTAGTTCTAAAGCCGCTCTTAGTTTTCTCATGTTCCTGACCATTGGCATCATAATAGTAGTATCTTACCTGGTATCCATGACCATGCTTACGTATTGATGGCATTATTATTCTCCTTTGGGTAATATACTAACACATAGTGGAGGGAATCCCCTTAATAGATCGATCATTTATCAATGATCATGGCATATAGATTACAGAAAAATGTTAAAGCCTTTACAACTCCTTTTTTCTTTTGCATTCAACCTTGATTATGTTATACTATTTACAGCAAGTTAGTTGAGGTATGTTTTTGCATGCCTAGGTAGCTTGAAAAAACAATTTTTTAGGAGGAATTTATACATGAAGAAGTCATTGAAAAAGACTCTTTTTGCTGGCGTAGCTGCATTATCATTCGTAGCTGTTGCCGGTGTATCTAGCACAAATGCTAGTGCAAAATCATATGCCAAAGTTACATCAAACAAAGCTTTGACAACTGATGCTACTACCCGTAACGTTAACGTTAATGGTAAAAACGCATTGTACACCAAGGCTGGTACTTTGAAAGGTGCCAAAACTGTTGCTTCTAAGACTACTTTAGTTGGCCTTAAGGACAGCAAGACTGGTCAAAAGAACTGGCGCGCATATCGTGTTGCTACTACTAACCGTGGATCTGTTTACTACAAGGTCGTATCATTCGATAAGACTTACCGTGGCTGGATCTATGGTGGTAAGAGTACTTCTACATTCGCTGGTGGTATTGCTAAGTACAGCACTACTACTGACGTTGCTGGTACTACTTCAGCAACTGCTTCAAACAGCTCATCAGCTTCAGCAACTTCTGCTTCATTCCAGACCCCATCAAATCAAACTACTGCTTTGACTGATGCTCAAAAGAATGCTACTTACAAGATTACTAAGGCTGGTACTGCTAACGATGGTACTGCGACTACTTATTCATATCCTGCATGGACTGAATACAAGAAGGGCCGTACCGTTACTGATGCTACTCCTTACGCTAACGATACCTTCAAAGTTACGGACCAAACGACCCGTACCCGTGAAGGCGACCTTTGGGTAAAGATTGCTGACACTAACGCTACTAATGGTCAAAAGATTAACGGCTGGATCAAGTACAGCGCCTTGACTGCTCAAGCTACTACTCCTACTACTAAACCTGTTGCTGACAATGCCGTTCGTATCAACTTTACTGATGCTTCTGGCAAGACTATCAAGTCAGTTGACTACACTAAGTTAGGTGCAAGCAAGAAGGGTGATACCCTTGGTACTTTAAAGCCTGTTATAGCTAATGGTGTAACAACTTATCAATGGCAAGTAAATTCTGCTGATGCAACACCTTTGAAGACTGCTATTGATAATGCATTAAGTGGTACTGGCTATTCATTTAATATTGGTGATGGTACAACTGCAAATGCTGCAGTGATTGCTCAGACTAAATTAGGTGATACTACTAATGTTACCTTGACTAAGGGTGCTACGGTATATCAAACTTTGTCACCATTTGCTTATGATAGTACTGGTAGCTTCAACACCAATAGCCTAGGCGATTCATTAAGCCCAATTACTACTACAGGAACTGGCGCTGATAAGAATTCACAAATTGCTTCAAGTAAATTTGTGGTTACAATGGATCAAAATACTAAGTTTAATGGTAAAACATTGGGCCTTACAGGTTCATATTCTTTTGACCTCAGTAAAGTTGTAGATGAGAATGGTAACCTTTCAACATCTAGTGTTTCAAAGGCAGTTAGTGACCTCTTAAAAGAGCCAACTAAAGCTGAAGCTGGTTCCAATGTCGAAGCAGCACGTATTGCATACGTAAATGATCAATTGGCTCGAATTTCTGCAAAGAATTATGTTGTTCCTGCAAACGTAACTGCTAACGATCTCTTCAGTGGAAATCAACGTGCAACATATAGTGGAAGCGATGTTATTAACTTTGTTAACAAACACGCTAACCTTAAGACTTTGAAGTCAAGTGCCTTCCCTGTACTTAAGGCAGATGGTACTATTGCTTCATGGAAGCAATTTAACTTAACAGCCACAAGAGCAACTAATGGTACATTCGGTCAACGTAAAGTCCAAGTTATTTACAATTATTCATCAAATAACCCAGTAACTCTTACTAATGGCTATCCTACTAACACACCATCAAATACTATTAGCCCATTTGGAAAAAATGTGTAATTAGTTGTTTGGCAGATTGACAATTTATATAAGTCTAATAGTTGGCTAATCTATAAGAAGGGTACGAGAATAAGTCTCGTGTCAACCTTAGTTCGACAAAGTGCCAAAAAGTTAGACACAAAAAAGCAAATCCTTTACGGGGATTTGCTTTTTCTTTTGTATTGGTTGAATTAAGTAATTAACGCAATTTGAACCTTAGTTCGATAATAGTCAAAATTTAGATAACTGTAAAAGTATTTATATTCAAAAAAAGATTGATACCTTACAGTACCAACCTGAAAAAGTTTACTGTGTATAATTATTGTTTGCTGCAAGCTTGTGTATTAGCCTTTCTATTCAAAATCTAGCTCAACAACTGATCTAGTACTTCATTAACTGAAATAAAGTGTCGCCATTTATTCGGATCATGTTTGGCAAGTCCTTTAAAATTATTGCTAATTTTATCGTGGATATTTACCAAAAATTTGTAATACATATTAGCTGCTTCACGATCGATTCTTTCCTGTGGCCAACGTTTATCCAGAGAACGTTGGTTATTTTTTTCGGTTAAATATTGACTATTTAGGACTCGAACCTAAGCAAACCACCTGGTTAGTCGAAACATATGTTCTTTTAAAACTTTAAATGAAGCCCCCACATTTGGGAGCTCATAAGATCACTTTACCGATTACATTAACTTCATCACAATCAAACACCATATCATCGTATGCCTTGTTAATTGATTTTAAGGTAACGGTATTATCCTCATTTACATAAAACTTTTTACAAGTAACACCAACATCACGAATGTGGACGATCGCAATTTCACCATTCTCAACCTCTGGTTGATAGTGAATGAACACCTGACTACCCTTTTTTAGCAATGGTTCCATTGAGTCACCATCCACAGTAATTAATTCATCTGCACCAGCGGGGACCTTCTCACCAGCAATAAGCTTGTGGATTAATTGGGTATCTTGATCCTCACCGTTAATAGGAGACCCGGCAGCAGTTGAACGCCCAGCAGGAATTTCAATCATAGGTTTGTGATCAAACATTGAAGTTATTTTTTCGTTATTCTGTTCGTTTAATTGATCACTGGCATAATTGTAAACTTTTTCTTGACGAGAAGGGTGGAGCTGAATTGATATTTCTTCAATTTTATCAATCATGGAATTCGAAATTTCTTTATTGGGATCAATTATATCCATTGGACTTACTTTAAGTGCTTTTGAGAGTGCAATAATTTTATCTCTTTTCATGTTCTCGATATATCCAGTTTCCCATTTTCTAATAGTTGATTTACCAACACCAACCATTTTTCCAACTTCTTCCAATGTTAAATTTAATTCTTTTCTTCTATTTCTTAAATTAATAGACAAAGTTCATCACTCCTATACAATAATAGTATCACAAAAGTGTCTTAAAATACACATAATATTTTTTTACGCATATTAAATGCAAATAAAGACATTTTTCTATTGACAAAGAAAATGACAGGTGTTTTAATTAAAAGTGTCCTAAAGGAAACAAAGGAGATGATTACATGAATAAAGATAAACTATTGGCTGCCATTAAGCTCAAAGGAAAGAGAGTTTCAGATGTTATTAAATCTGTAAACAATATGGGAGTTTCAATGTCTAATTCCACTTTCTATAAAGGCTTAAGAGATATTCGCCCATTTAAAGCAGATGAGATAATGGCTCTTTCTAAAGTATTAGATTTAAATTCCGAAGACGTAATGGATATTTTTTTTGCTGAACTAGTGTCCTAAAAGACACTGAACGTGACTGATCTTGAATTAGCTTTTCCAAGTAACGATCAACCTTTTATTTACTCCAGATACGTCCACACAGCCAGCATAGAAAGGAGGTGAGTTAAATGGACGAAATAACAGATGTGGATTGGAATGAAAAAGCCATTCCGAAGAATGACTAGCATTGTTTATTTACCCTTTCGGTTCTTCCATGCGCCACGAAGATTCTTTTCATAACTTTGAATATCTTTCATAGCATCACCTTGGTTCTTGTAGAGATCAGCCAACTTAGACTTAGGTGCTAAATTACGAAGTCCTTGTGTACCATCCATTGCCTTCTTAAGTGATTCAGGAATTCCGAATGAATCCAGAGATGTTATCATCAAAGTTTTTTATCTTTAATTTCTAGTTATTTTTAACTAGCTCAGCATATCTTTTCATCCTAGTAGGATGTTGGGCGCTCGTGGATGGATTATTGATGCCAGTCACCATCTATGCGTTGCACCTTCACAGCTCTTTAAGGCATACTGCGCTAGGCTCAGGGTTACCTTGCTGATAGGACAGTTTAGGCTTTCCTTGAATTCACCCAATACAAAATTTACATTACTGCAAAAATGGGCAAAAACAATGTTACTTGAATTATATATCAATTATTTGAAAATAGGCAAATCTCATGTAGAGAAGAGATGAGTTAAATGGAAAAAGGCAAACTGCATCAGTACTTTGATAGTAATATTCAGCCTATTTTAAATATGGCGATAGGAGTTCTATTTATGACAATTGGTTACTTACTTGGTCATATGTCCTAGAAAGAAGCCAAGTGATCGTCAATGAATAGTTGAAAGGAGGAAACCAATGTTACAAATAATTGCTTTAGTTATTTCAATTATTTCACTAATCGGATCACTGATATTAACGTATTTAGCTTACAAACTATAATATCTTTTCATAGCTCGAAAAATTAATTAATACTGGTTCAGCTCGGATTTTTGGAATCGTCACGAACACCGAAGAAGGAGTTAATAAAAATGTCAAATTTTAAAGATTGTCTTGAAAAAATTGAAGATTCCATAGAAACGGCAATCTTGTTCACTATATGGTGTTGTATTAATTTTTGGCAATTGATCGTGGTCGGTATTGTGACGATTACAGCAATCGTCTTTTTATTAGAATATTAACAGCTATTGAAACTAATGCGGGAATGATGAAAGGAGGTGAATAAAGTGAACCAAGACGCAGAAAAAACACCCCGAGCCATTTGTGGTAGCAAGGAGTTGTGACTGCTAAACTAAAGTGAGCCAATTTCGATCAATAAGTTTAATCCAAAAACGCTCAATAAGATTGAGCCACCTTGGTTATTAGAGAGCTTATTCCAGTACAATTGAAAAATACATTGTTCTGGAGGTCGAAAAAGGTGAAGAAGTTGGCATTATATTCAAAGATCATTGACTTAAAAGAGAAAGGCTTCTCACGAAGAAGCATCGCAACCAAGCTAAATATCTCAAGAAACACCGTCAAGGCCTATCTAGATCGTGATGAGGAAGAGATGACTGAGTGGTTAGCATCAACTCGCAAGCGAAAGAAGGTTTTAGATGATTATCAGGTAACCATTCTTGATTGGTTAAAGAAAAATCCGGATATGTCAGCCGCTCAG
>NZ_JAUCAP010000099.1:0-7222 GCF_030361045.1 Lentilactobacillus sp. TOM.63 | reverse complement strand
AAACATCATTTTACAGAAATTTGGCCATGGGCCATTCTTTATTTAATTAGTGTTGCACTTAAAGTGTAAATTCAAGATTTTAATTTGTTTCAATTTGCGGATGTGTCATTCCATGTTTGCCGTGTGGCTTTGTAGTGGGGCAAGGCTTTGTTTGCGCTTTTCCTCGTTGGCAATAATAAAGTAGCCCCGACTGCCTTCACGCATGGCACCGATTGGCACATCATACTGCATCAACAGTTTATTGAAGATAGCATAGACTTCCCGTTGTTCAATACCGGTTAATAGCTTTAACTTTTTGACTGTGATTGAATGAGCCATTCTGCTGAGTAGAAGATAAAAATTGCTGTCTTTGAAGTTCATATTGTTGGGAAACCGCCTTCACTTGCCTCTGATCATGTGGTAATTTTAATAATAAGATTAGTAAAAAATGTCAGGATATGAATAGGAGCGGATAAAAAGGGTTGCCGAAAATAAAAAGCCCTCAGGTTACTGAGAACTTGATGAGGCGTTATTCAACTGCCGGAGTTCAGACATCAATTGAATGAGTTGGGCGTGGTAAATATCAGCTCGTAAGGCCTCGTTTTGAGCACTGAACCAATGCTGTTTGGCTGGGGTGACATAGTTCTCCGGCACCTGATATTTATTAGCAATTTGCTGGAACGTCGTTGGATTGTCAGCAGCCTGCTGTAATCTATATAGAGGTTCTTCTTCAATAATTCGGACAACTTGTGGCCGAATTTCTGCTGGTAATTTTGGTTTAACGACTTTGACGATCGTTTGTTTAATTGGTTTATCCAAAATGGTGTTGGTTTGGCGTTGCGCGTCGGTCAATTCATGGACTTGATGACCAATGTAAAGGGCGCCACCTAAAATAATTGCTAATACGGCAATTAGAATATAAAGTTTGGTATGCTTGGCATGTTGATTTTGCTTCTTGGATTGTTGTCGTTGAAGCCTTGAGGGTGTTTGATCCTGCATAAACCACATCTCCTTGGAATCATTCTATTACAAGTTCAGTTTAACATTGATCTGGTGAGGTGGCGGCGCTGGCGATCGAAATTTGGGACTGGGGTTTCTGGAAGCCTCATCGTGAAATTGCCGAAACGCGGGCTAAAAAACAATGACCTGCATGCAAGCGCCGAACAAAGCAAGTGTACTTCTCATGTATTCCTGTTTCTCTGGGCAACATTGCCGAAATGTGAGCTAAAAAGCAACAATCTGCCTGTAAGCACTTTTTGTCAAATTCCAAATTCGGGAATTCAGCAAAAGGAGACTTACACTCCGATTGCTAAGCGCTTTTTAGCTCACTCCACAAAAATGGTGAGCCGCTTCGACCTTCTGAACGCTCTCGCGCCGATCGTTACGAACTCACCGTGGTTTGGCACCGCCTTGGAGTATAGCATGAAAAAGGTGGGTCGTGCAAGTCATCGTTTTACTTAAAGTAAATCATAGTGTTTCAATCCATTCACAATGCCGTGGTCAGAATTCTTGGTGGTAATATATTCAGCGTATTCTTTGACCCGGTCAAGCCCATTACCCATGACAACGGGATGATCTACATAGTCTAGCATTGGGATATCATTATTTCCGTCTCCAAATGCATACGTTGGAATACCATCAAGGTTGGCATTCTTGATGAGTTCCTGGATGCCCCGTTTTTTAGAGCTCCCCTTGGCAACAATATCCATACTAAATGGGGTATTCCTAAAGAAAGTAAGCGTGTCGCTGAATTTATCGATGTAGCGCTTGTCGGGGCCTTTTGTATTAATTAACATCATGACAATCTCATTATGTTCAATAAAGTCACTAACACCCAACGGAGGCTTACGAGAGTTGATGAAATGATAATTGCCCTCAACAATTTCGTTAATAAAATTAATTCGGGCATCTTGGCTATTCATAACTGTGGTTGCTTCGTCAAAACCTTGGGCGAAATTGACAAAATTGTTCACAACGTTCTTTGGCAGGACAGCTTTGTACACCGGCTTGCCTTCAAAGATAACGTAGCTACCATTGGCTGAGACAACCGTGTCAATGCCGGTCTGCTTTATTGTCGTAGGAATCTCAAACAAGTTTCTGCCGGTTGAAATAACCGGTAAAACGTTATTTGCTTTCAGTTGGTGCATCGCGTCAGCAACTTCTGGATCTACTTTGGTTTGTTCATTATACAGCGTATGATCCAGATCAAAAAAGGCAATTCCTTTATACATAGGTTAAACCATCCTATTCTTAAGTAGTTTTGATAATCAAACAATACTATATTATGATAACAATCTGCTTAGTTTTCAAGCAAGTTTGTTATTTTATTGGTAAAATAGAATACATATGGGGTGAGATGATTGGAAAAAACGACTATTGCCAATGAGAAAACAAATCGATTCTTCGTTCGTTTGCGGAGAATTCCAGGAGAACACTGGTATTTAGCAACTAACACTGAAAAAAATGTAATGTTAGATGATCGGGTAAAAGTTCCCGATGATATCAAGGCACAAGATTTCTTGATTGACCAGATCAGTTTTTTTAACAAACAAATTTGGTATCATTTTACCCGGGATGATTTAGTCGGGTGGTTGCCAAAACGCAATATTCGAAAGACTTTTAGAAGGTTAGCGGTTCAACCGGTTAAGCAAGCAACCCAATCCGACATTGATAATGAGTGTGCAGCAGTTAAAATGTTATTAACGAGTGCCAATGCGTCTATCACCGATGAGGCGCTCAAAGCAGCGGTTGAAAAATGGCGCAAACAGTCTGATAATTTAATTGATTTGAGTGAATTAATTATTTCTCAAACCCATTCAATTAGGGATCTGAGTCGGGCAAATTTTCGGCAGCTCAATAAACAATTGCTCAGAAGAAGGCCGGTTGTCATTAAAGTGGCTGGACTAGATAATTTAAAATCCAGCCTGATTGTTTTGACTGGATTTAATCGAAAGTTGTACTACTATAATGATCCGTGGACCGGCCGACTAGAATCTATCTCCCAAAACCACTTGAGAAAGCACTGGAAACGCGGCAACTTAGAAGCAATCAGTTATTAGGGGTGGTAATTAAAATGAAATTATTGATGATTGAAGATAATAAGTCCGTTTCAGAAATGATGCAGATGTTTTTCCAAAAAGAAGGCTGGAATGTTTCCTTTGCATATGATGGCATTGAAGCCGTTAAGATGTTCAATGAGGATCCCGAAAGTTGGGATATGATCACATTGGACCTGAATTTGCCCAAAAAAGATGGGATGGAAGTTGCCAAAGAAATTCGAGCAAAGTCCCAAACGGTTCCAATTATTATGTTGACCGCCAGAGATTCTGATAGTGACCAAGTCCTGGGGTTTGAAATGGGTGCGGATGATTATGTCACCAAACCTTTTTCACCGATTACGCTGGTTGCTCGGATCAAAGCATTGCAACGACGTGCGCACACTGAACAGCAAGCCGCAGTTGAAGATCAACAAAGCGAAAATGATGCTTTCCAAATTACTACCAAACATTTTAAATTGAACACCAACACGCGTGAAGCATATCTTGACGACAAATTAATCCCAGATTTAACGCCAAAGGAATTTGAACTTCTAAAAACCTTGGCTCAAAAGCCCCGTCAGGTGTTTTCTCGGGAGCAATTGCTGGAACTGGTTTGGGATTATGAATATTATGGTGACGAACGGACAGTTGACGCCCACGTCAAAAAACTCCGCCAAAAGATTGAACGGGTAGGACCTCAAGTGATCCAAACTGTTTGGGGCGTTGGTTACAAATTTGACGATAGTGAAGTGGATAGTAAATAATGAAAATGATTTACCAGCAACTGATGGCGTTCTTTTTGGTGATTGCAATTACCATCGTTCTTCTGGGACTATCCTTTAGCAGAATGTCCAAAACATTTGTGTATGACAACACCTGGAGCAGCTTGGAAAAGTATTCTGACAGTTTGATTCAGCATTCATTAAAAGTGGATGGTAAACATAACGGCAGAGTGACTTTTAACTTAGACAAAATTAAGACAACTCAGTCAATTTTAGAGAATCAGTCAGTTCATTTTACGGTTTTCTCAGCTAAGAACCAAGTTGTTTATCCAGCTGATGGGATTTCACCGCAGATTACGCAAAACGATTGGAAGCACCTGAAAAAAGATCAGATTGTCCGAAAAGTGAATAATAAGAATTCAAAGCTCAAAAACGGGAAGACCCGACCAGCGATGATTGAAGTCGTCAAACCATATTATTATAAGAAACGGTTAGTGGCTGCTGTGACTGCCGGGGCGTTTATTTCTGACGTTAATTCGAACGTTGCCAGAATTAATCGTGATCTACTAAAGGGGCTCTTGGTTGCTTTGGTCATCTCGATGGTTATCAGTTTCTTTATTGCTCGGCGCTTAAATCGACGGATTGCGATGCTGAGAAGTGGTGCCAATCAAGTTTCCAACGGGAATTATAAGGTCAGACTGAAGCCTGGTGGTAAAGATGAAATTGGCGAGCTGATTAACGACTTTAATCACATGACCGCGTCCCTCGAACGAGCGAATATCGAAATCCAGCGTCAAGAGGAACGCCGCCAAGAGTTTTTGGCCGATGCTGCTCATGAAATGCGGACGCCGTTAACGACTATTTCTGGGATTCTTGAAGGAATTAAGTATGATGTCATTCCCCAGGAGTCGCGAACAAAGAGTATCGAACTGATGAGCGAAGAAACCCAACGTTTGATTCGGTTGGTGAACGAAAACTTGGATTTTGAGAAGATCCGGTCGAATTCAATTCAGTTGGATAAACGACACTTTAACGCAACCAAGGTCTTTGGTAACATTGTTGATCAGCTGACAAATAAGGCTCAAGAGTCCGGTGACAAGTTGATTTTAAATGCCCCGGATGACTTGCCGATCTATGCCGATTATGACCGTTTTGTTCAGATTGTTTTTAACATTGTGACCAACGGGATTCAGTTCACAAACAAGGGGACAATCACGATTACCGGTGAACGGGGATATAACGAGACAATTGTTAAAATTGCCGATACCGGTATCGGGATGACCCAAGATCAACAGAAGAACATTTTTGAACGGTACTACAAAGCTGATGCCTCGAGAAGAAGCGGTAAGTACGGCGAATCTGGTTTAGGATTAGCGATCGTTCATCAGCTGGTTAAGTCACATGGTGGTAAAATTTCAGTAGCATCCAAAAAGGGGAAGGGGTCGACATTTACGATTATTTTCCCTGACCAGACGGCTGCTGAAAAGAAAAAACACACGTCTGGGAGCAGTGATTAATTAGGTATCATATTTTATTAAAAAGGTGAGGTTTTACAATGTCTTATATTAAATTTGATAGCTCTAAACTTTCCAAGTTTGTCCATGAGAATGAATTACCTGAATTGCAAGCAATGATCAATGCTGCAAACGACGAACTTCGTCAGGGAACCGGAGCCGGAAGTGACTTCCGCGATTGGCTGGAGCTGCCAACCAAGTACGATCATGAAGAAGTTGATCGGATTCAAAAGGACGCTAAAAAGATTCAAAGTGATTCAAAGTATCTCATCACTATCGGAATTGGTGGGTCATATTTAGGCGCCCAAATGGCCGTTAACTTTTTACACAAGAACTTTTATGAACGTAAAAATCAAGCTACTCAAGTTGAATTTGTTGGTAACTCTCTGAGCTCATCGTATATGAACGATTTGCTGGAATTAGTTGGTGACGATGATTTCTCCATTAACATGATCTCTAAGTCTGGAACGACCACAGAATCAGCAATTGCTTTTCGGGTTTTCAGAGAGAAACTGATTGAAAAGTATGGAGAAAAAGAAGCCAATCAACGAATTTATGTAACAACTGATAAAGCTCATGGGGCATTGCGTCACGAAGCTGATGTGAATGGCTGGGAGTCATTTATCATTCCAGATGGTGTTGGTGGCCGTTATTCTGTTTTGACGCCGGTTGGCTTGCTACCAATTGCCGTTTCAGGCGGTAACATTGTTGATATCCTAAATGGGGCTGCTGATGCTCAAAATGCGTATACAGATCCTGATTTGAAGAAGAATGATGCGTATCGTTATGCGGCTTTACGAAACATTTTGTATCGCAAAGGCTTCACAACGGAGATTCTTGAGAATTATGAACCGAATCTGCGGATGTTTGCCGAATGGTGGAAGCAACTTGCTGGTGAATCAGAAGGCAAAGACAATAAAGGGATTTATCCGTCATCAGCTAACTTTACGACCGATCTGCATTCATTTGGTCAATACATCCAAGAAGGTCTGCGTAACTTATTTGAAACTGTCGTTAAATTGGATTCGCCGGTTAGCGATGTTACGATTCCAAGCGCAGAGAAGGATCTTGACGGTTTGAAGTACCTAGAGGGTAAGGATCTCGATTGGGTTAACACAAAGGCCTATGAGGGCGTTGTATTGGCTCATACAGACGGTGGTGTGCCAGTGATGACTGTTCATCTGCCTGATGAGAGTGAATATTCCCTTGGTTACTTGATTTACTTCTTCGAGGTCGCCATCGCTATTTCTGGTTATTTGAATGGCATTAATCCATTTAATCAACCCGGTGTGGAAGCTTACAAGACTAATATGTTTGGCTTGCTGGGTAAACCTGGATTTGAAGAAATTGGGAAGAAATTGAATAAACGGCTTTAATCGAAAGGCACTGATGAGAAATCATTGGTGTTTTTTCAATTTGGAAAAAAATAGACCCAAACTAGACCTGGACTTTTGATTGGAAAATTCTATCTGGATTTGGCCCGATCGTTTTGCATATGAAAGGTTTTTGAGTGCATAAATATAGCCACCAAACATTGAACTATCAACGTTTGGTGGCTTCTCTGTACTTGCATATTCATCAATCTATCACCCGCACGGGGCTCGAACCCGTAACTCCGCCTTGAGAGGGCGACGTCTTAAACCAGTTTGACCAGCGGGCAATGCTATCAAACTCACTTAAATAGTTTATCTAAATTGGCGGGGTTTGTCAACTAAGAAAGAATAAATATAATGTTGACAAAAAGCCAAAAAATCGATAAACTATTTAGTTGTGATGTTCATTGGGTATTCGCCAAATGGTAAGGCAACGGACTCTGAATCCGTAATTTACTGGTTCGACCCCAGTATACCCAATAAGTGCTTTAGCTCGAATTTCATCTAAGCAGTGTAAAATAACGGTTCTACAATATCTGTTGTTGGTAATAGATTTTATCTATTACTGATGACAGATTTTTTGTTTCTCGTTAGAA
>NZ_JAUCAP010000098.1:0-7242 GCF_030361045.1 Lentilactobacillus sp. TOM.63 | reverse complement strand
ATAAAAACATACCCGTCAGTTTTCGAAAAAACACGAAAACTGACGGGCTTTTAATGAACTATGAATAATTCAGGTAACTAATACTTTGCAATTGTTTGGGATGGGATGTGGGTTCATCACCGTCGTAGGCAGTTACTAAATCACCTTTGCCGAAATCATCAGTAATCATGAAACTGTTAGCAGTGCCTAAATGATCTTTGAAGTTAAAGCTGGAAGTCCAGTGGATTTTACGACTACTAGTCGGGACACTGAAATCACTTGATAGTTTTCCAACTTTGGAAATGTTTTCTCGAACTAATTCAGGCAGTGCAACGGAGGCACACACCCTATCAACCTCTCCCTGATTGTCTTTTTTGTCGTATTCTATATCGGCACAATTTTGAATATTCCAGACCGTACTTTTAGCCGTTGCTAACGCTTCCTTGTTAATTGGCACTTTCTTCAGTTCAACCTTAAAATGATGGGTTTCATCCCCTGGTTCACTTGTGACTGTAGGTGAGTTTAGAATGGTCAGCTTGAAATCTTTGCTGTCCTTCATTTTTTGAATCAAAAATGCATCTTTTCCGTTGCTGCTCCACTTATAGGTAACACCCTCATTGTCACCGCCCCACACCCCTTTAAGCGTTACATCTTGTTTCTGATATGTCGTACCATCGGTAGTATATATTTGAATATAATCAGAAATATTATTAGGTTTATTCCGAATTATTTTATGAAATTCCTCAAAATCCAGATAATCATTTGTTCCTTCTTGAGCAGGTTCCGTAATCGTAATTGGGAATCCAACTTTCCTATCAAATTTATTAATTTCAAACTCCCAGTCAGTAGTAAAGTCAGTCCAGTTAGCACCAGAACTTGTCTTCGTATTGAACTTGGGATCTTCAACAGATTCGAATTTACTTGTCCCTTTCCAAGTAACTGTATTGGTCAGCTTTTTGTAATCTGCATCTTTGATCTTGCTAGGGTCTTTGGGAATAACTTCGTAAGATAATTCATAGGTGATTGGATTGCTTTCAGTCACGCCTTTTTTTATATTCTCGTTAAATGTTGCAGAAAAGTCAGCTGCGCCAGGGTCATCTTTCCCGTTATTATTAAATTGAGTCGTGGCGTAATCCACAAACTTTTTATCATGATCTATTGGTGTTAACTCGAAACTATCTTTATCGTACATAAATAACTCTGATCCCAATTCGTCCTTCATTATGAGATCTTCGACCGCATCTGAATTAGACACCGTAAACCTTACAGTATATTTAACGTTGCCCCCTTTAACAATCTCTGCTTTTTTATTCAGCATCTTGCGATTATTGCCCACCTTAGCTCGTGCCCAAGGTCCGCTGCTCCCTGACTGGTCACCGTTTCTCCAGTATGATACTTTAATTTGATTAATATATTCATTAGTTTTATCAAAATCAGTAATCTTTGCAATTACGTCAACTTGGATAGCTTTAATTTTCTTGCCACTATCAAGAAGCTCTGCTGCTTTGAATTTAAAATCGGCCCTTTGAGAAATCGGATCATTTCCAACAATACTTTTGTACTGATCAGCATCACTACTTGACACAATTACATCATCCCCATCATCTGGGGTAATTGTAAATTTATAAGTTGCACCTTGGAGATCATACCCAGTGCCAAATTCATCCTGTAAAGTCACTTCGTCTAGGGCATCATCCGCTGTAAAATTTGCCGTCCAATGTAACTTACTGTAGTCGGTAATTTCATTTCCTTCATTATCCTTGTATGTCTCATAATTCCCAATTTTCTTAAGGTCAAGTTCCCCCTTTTCAATTGTGATTTTATGCTCCTCGTCAGCAATCTCACCAAAACTAATTTCACCCTCTTCTTGCGATAACGTTGTCTTTGCACTCGCTCCGTATTCGATTCGATTGTCTTCGGTGTTAATTTCTGAGGTGAAGTCTATTCGAACCTTTTGAATATAGTCCTTATCAGTTTTCGAAATAGTAAATTTTCCAATTTCCTGACCCTTATCAGTTTTTATTATTTGTTCATCGCTGTCACCGTTTTTATAGGCATACTCAAATCCTTCAATGTTAAAAGTATAGTAATCCCCTTTTTGAATTACTGGGCTTAAATTATTAAGCTCATTAATACTTTGAGTATTCCAAGTCCAGTTAATTGTAATTTCCTTACTATTTCGAAAATCTGCTGGAATAGAAACATTATCATTGAGGGTTCCATCAATAAACTGTTTATTGCCCTTATCATCCGTTAATTGAATCATGTCAAAAAAGTACTTTAGTTTCCCGAGATCTCCTCGTCGGGTTCCGCTACGAAACACACCGTTAACCGGGAATGTTGATCTTAGCGACTCTCCACTCGCCCCATCAGCATCATCCGTCCTCGCTAACACCTTTTTAGCAACGTCCACGCTTGATAACGAGGAATCTCGCAGAGTTTGGATTTCCTTGTTGTTACCGGAGCCATTTTGGATGCTACTACCATTTTGATTAGTTCCTTGGGGATTCTGAGCGTCCTTTTCGGCGGTTTTCTTTAAGTTCTCAATTGCCTCTCGACTCTTCTCCTTCGCCGCCTTCTGATCCGCCTCTCGTTTTTCTTTCAAAAATTCTTTCGCCTTATCAGTATCTGATTGCTTCGGTTCCTCAATCACATCCGCCTGCGAAGAATTCTCATCAATTTCATTTTCCTTCTTCGGTTCTGGTTGAACTGATTGTTCGGTTGTTTCCTTTTGTTCTGCGGCTCCATCTTCTTTAGCAGCTTCTACCTGATCACTCGCCGCCTCATCCTGTTGCGCTTCTTGCAGCACCTTATTCAATAAATTATCGTCCTGCAAGTTACCATCAGCTTTATCCTGATTAGGCGCAGTGGCTTCCTTCGCCTTCTTGGCACTCTTATCCACCACTGTCAACGTTGGCAACTTCACTTTCTTCTCGTCAATCGTCACCACCAACTCTCGATGATCGACCGGCTGGTTAAATTTAACCGGCAAAACCACTTCAAGATCAGTCTTGTCGATTGCGTGTTGCCATTCAATGGTTGAGTCTTTGCCATCAATATCAACGACAACCTTGGTGCTGCCATTTTTAAACTTGTACTTATCCTTCTTGATTTTCAAAGTATCCCTGTCATAGGCAAACTTAACCTTGCCAGACTGCGACAAAGAACCCACGGTTGTGTCAAAGGCTAACTTCGCTTTATCGCCAACCTTGGCATTGGTCACCAGCTGCCGTTTGTCATCGATCAGCTTGGCGTTTTTAACTGCAATTTCATCGGTCGCAACTACATCGGCCACGGCGGCACCGGCCGTATAGAAGTTACCGAACACCAGGGTGAGCACCCCAACAAATTGCACGATGAATCCCTTCTTGAGTAATTTCATAATTTTTCCTCCGTCATTCGCTATAATTACCCTCATCTTATCTATGCAATAAGATTATCAGGAAAGTTTGGCTATTTTTGAAAGAAATTATGAACTTTCATATTTGCTAATCGAACACCCTTAAATCCATTCATGATGCGTAATGATGGTGTTGATGAGGGGGCTTATCGACTGTCCATTTAGGCAATAAAAAACGCCATCCAAATAATGAATGGCATAATTCGTTTCTAGTGTTTATCTATTTTTAGTTTAGACTGTTTCCAATAAATTCAATAAGCAAATTATTATCGACATTTTTTAGCTTTGCTCTTTTTACCAGCCGACTAATAGTCCAATTACTTGGCTTTTTACCAATTAATCCAGTTTCAATTGATTTAAGATCCCCATCGGCTTTGAAAAATGGATTGAATTTGAGGTGAACAACCTTCCCATCCTCAACCGTCCAATTCATCCCCAGCTTGCCAGCTGCCAGTTCCGTGTCCGCATAGTCATAGTAACCAGGATTGTGCCCGTAATTCCAAGCATCCGTCCCATACGTCTCCGCAAGGTGCTCATCAACCTTCTGCCAATCGGCGGCGGTCATATGATAAGTTTCAATCTCATCCAGGGATTTCACCGAAAAGAGTTCCTTCAACAGATACTCGCGGAAGTCAGCCATCGTCATCCCCGTCGGCAAATAATCTTTCAAATTAACGATCGGGCTCCGTTTAGAGCGGACTCCCAATCCCTTTTGGCTTTCCAACTGATTCTCTGCCAATACCTGCTTAGCATTTTCAATATTCAAATCATACATAATCGTGCCGCCAGCCGCCAAGCCAGAACCGCTCTTGAACATGGTCATTCCCGACCATTTTTTGCCATCCAAAATGAGATCGCTGCTGTTTGCCTTCATCTGAACATCAATTCCGAGCTTACGCAACGCTTTCAATACCGGTTCGGCAAAGTGACCGTAGTCGCCAAAGTCGTCAACGTTATCCGTCAAGATATTTTCAAAGATAAAGTTGCCCATGTCGTGATAGACCGCGCCACCGCCGGACGTCCGCCTAACCAGCTGGATATTGTGCTCATGCAGGTAGCCAATATCGACCTCCGCCCAAACATTTTGATTGCGGCCAATGATGACCGACGGCTGGTTAACGTAAAACATGAACCCGCGTCCCGGCAGCTTGAGGTCATTCACAAAATAGTTGTCCAGCGACTGATTGACCCGGGCATCGTAACTGGGTTGCCCATTTCTAGAAATATCGATTAAATACATCAGGCTATCCCTCCTGCAGAATCCTACGTATATTCCTCATTATACGTTATAATTTAGTTAAACAATACCGAGGCGGATTATTATGAAATCAATTTCAATTTGGCAGAAATTTTTAAACTTATTTACTCATCGCCAGGCACCAAAGTTAAGTGATGCAAAGGTCAAGGATGGGGTCTGGTATGCGAAAACCGAAAACGGCGACTACCTGCTGGGAATCGACAAATCAGTCTACCAACAAATCGGCAAGATCACCTTTGCGGATTTCCCAACCCACTTAAAAATTATCGAAACCGATGACGACCTTTTGGACATCGAAGGTGATAAGTCGGTGGAAACGCTCAAATCACCGGTATCAGGTAGGGTAGTCGCCCGTAACACCACAATTGGCGAGGACATTGACCGTCTGAACACGCCAGATCCAAAGGTCAACTGGATCATGAAAATTGAACCAGCAAAGTAAATCATTTACATTTTTGAAACAATTTTTGCGCCAAAATTAAAATTTGAACTATAATGGTTATAGAACAACAAAGGAGGTAGTTACTTATGGCAGAAGAACCCGGTGCAGAATCCCCATTATTGAACAAAAAAATGAATGAGGCTTTCGATTGGAGCGATAGTAAACTTCCAGTACGAGATGCTTTATGGGATTATTACATGGAAAAAAATGATCATGACACCATGAAGACTGAAAAAGACATGGAGCCATACATGAATATGTCGACTGACGACATTACAGCTGATGCTGAAAAGTTACTCAAAAAGTAGCCTTCGGCTCTACCAAAAAGATCTTTACGCATTTTGCGTAAAGATCTTTTTGGTAGAGCTGCGAAGGCGTCCAGAGTGCGGAGCAAAGCGGTTAGAAGGCTTAGGTGCAAGCTTCTGCTTTGTGAAGCACGTTTCCACTCGGCCGCCAAAAACAGAGTGAGCGGAGCGATCCTAATCTATATAACGGAGAACAACCACCAACTAATACCACTAAAGCACTTAGAGAAACATAAAGTTACCACACATAAGCTCCCCTGGCTTGGAGCTTATGCTTGCAGTGCTTACCCCTGAGCTTCCTACTTTGTGAAGTAATCCTAATCTACGTATAAATAGAACACCACCAAAGTAACCAGGGCAACTCAAACAATAAAAAGCCAACATAAATTTCCCTAATTCCACAGCCCATTCAATTGCTCTAATTACTGCCGGCAAAGGGTCCAACCTACAAACCATATTGGACTAGGGCTTACATTCCAAACAAGCAGCGCAACCATTCCGCAACTACGAATGATGGCGCTGCTTTTTAAACTCTAAACTCAAGTACCGTTGATGTTACTTTTATTATTAGGACCGCTCCGATGCAACTGTTGCTCGTCACTCACTATCAAACTTCTCATTCAACTTCTCAAAATTAATCGTCCCTAATCCAGTTGCCTGATTATACAACATTCCTGGCTGGCCCGTATAATACAAATTATTGTTTTCCGTTCCGTCAAGCACGGTGAATGGGCTGTCAGTTTGTTGCGCAAACTGATAAATTTGTGGGTTCCAAAAACCAACCGGTGTCTGACGACCACTATTCATGACCGCATTGGCCCCAGCCATTTGTGGTGACGTATAACTCGTTCCGCCACTCACTGACCATTGCTTTGATGGTGTCCGAATCACCTTTCGATGTTTACCAGTTCCCTTGACCGAAATCACCGTTCCAGAAACGTAAGTGGCATACCCGGTTTGAATGTCGGCGTTACCAGAAACATCAGGGAGATTCCTTGAATTACCAATCCCCGTAATGACCCGAGGATGCTTCGTGATCACAAACTTATGCTGTTTTTTATCATAGGTCAAATAAGTAACCGCTCGATAAGTATTAACGCCGGAAATTCCCTGCTGATATCGTGGGGTCGGGTTCACAGCAGAAAAGCCGCCGCCGCTAGCGCCAAAGATCCCATATTTAGTGTCGCTTGCACTAGTAGCTTCAGCATTTCCCCAAGCTCGTTCAGTTGGAATGCTGATCAATTTATTATCGATAACTTTCTGGTAAGGTAGCGTTGTGCCGCCAACCATCACTAAGTATGGTGAAGTCGACATCGAATGAATTTCCTTTGGTCCCGGCTGGTCAGTCCGGCCAAAGTCACCACTAGATTTGAAGACGGTAATTCCTTGGGCTGCAGCCTGTTCAAGCATCAGATTAAAGGCATTACTGTACTGTTGAACCGATGTACTTGGATCACTCCAATCAGCTGCATTCTCCTCGTCTGGTGCAAAGCTGGTTGAAATTTGTTTATCTTGATTACCAGAGATCGCTGTCATAAACGACGTATAGTAGGCCCCGGCGTCTGATGTTCTAGTGCCGGTCGTATCGCCAACGTAAAAATCAATATCCGCCTGTGGGGCAACAGATGAGGCTGATTGAACATCGACAGTTGCTTCAGTCTGAACACTATTGAGCATTTCATTCAGTGATTTTTGCGCATCAGCCTTGGTGCCAACGGTATAAATTCGATGGATCCGGCTCACGTCGTCGTTAACCCCACATTGTTGCCAATAAGTGGTCAAATGGTAGATTGCAAATTTAATCCGAATTTTTGGACAAATTTGTCAGCATAACCTGATACGGTGTTTGCCAGTCGAG
>NZ_JAUCAP010000097.1:0-7284 GCF_030361045.1 Lentilactobacillus sp. TOM.63 | reverse complement strand
GAAGCATCATTTATTTAAGTTAGATACATATTATATGTACGAAGGCATTTCATTTACACAAGATTCTTGACGCTACCCGCAGTTGACGTTAGCTTCTTATCTGGAGGCTATACAGGAAACTTCATTGGACTAGATGTGATTGATATGTATCGTCGAAATAGTACCCAGGCAGTCTTTACTGATTTTAAATATAGTGTCTAAATATAGTGCCTTGAGCTAAGCGAAGGCTTGGAAGAGTGATGACAGTATCATTACTTTAACCAAACCTTTTTCTTTTTGAAATAGTTTGGTGATATGATTGTTTATGAAAAGAAACCAACTAAAACAAATAATAGGATGGTGTGTAATGATGGTTAACAAAGAGGAGCGAACGAGGGGACACATTTATAATTTCCAAAAAATATTAGCATTTATTTTTAATCATCGATTCACATCCCAATCAGAGATCTCTTCTGTACTTGAGATAAATAAAGCAACTGTTTCTAAAATATATAGTGAATTAAAACAAAAACAGTTTGTCAATGAGGTTGGTGCTGGAACTTCTTCTCCAACAGGGGGGAGGAAACCACGTCTGATTGAAATCAATAAGACGTTTGGATATACGCTATGTGTTGAATTAACTGAACATGAAATAAAGGGATTGGCTTGTTATCTAAATGGTGCAACAATACAATTTCACCAGTTACAAATATCTCGAGACTCTGATTTAATTGTGTGTTTGGATAAGCTTATAGGCATGTTTGGAAATATTCAGGGAACTCTAAATGGATTGCTTGGGATTTGTTTTGCAATTCATGGGAAAGTCCACAATAATCAAGTTTTGTCATCTTATCTCAACCTAAATAAAATCGATTTAGTAAATCGTTGTAAGAAATATAACGTCCCGGTCATTCTTGAAAATGAAGCGAATTTATCGGCAATATATTCACGCGATTTTATTCGTGGAAACCGAGAAGAAAACGCCGTTACGCTTAGCATTCATCAAGGAATATATGCGGGCTTCATATTAAATAATCGCTTATACAGAGGCTCCCATGGCCAAGTTGGCGATATTGGTAATAATATTATCATGTCATCTTTTCCGATAAGTAATGGGAAAAAGTTATTAACCTACCAAGATTTATATGCCCAAGACACCGTTGTGAATTCGATTGGTGAGCTAGTGGGGCAAATTCATTTGACATTGTTTGATTTATCAAAGCTTTATGAGGATCATAATGACGATGTAGTTGCTGGGTTATCACAGTTTGCTAATGGAATATCAGAAATCCTGCATAATATTGCTGGAACAATTGCTCCAGACATTTTTTATATTAACTCGCCACTAATTCACCAAATACCTAGCATTCTTACTCAAATAAAGAAATATTTTGAACGGATTTCAGGCTATTCCCCCCTCATCCAATCTATCCCAAATGTTCCTCTGGCAACTTTACTTGGTGGGGCGGCGTTGATGACACATTATATTTTAGAACTTGATGATCTAAAACTAAATTTTTGGAATTATACTGAAGAGTAAATAATTGACTATGGATAACATTTATACTTAAAGCCACCTTTATGGCTTTAAGTATAAATGTTATCGTGTGCATAAAAGCATATCAATCAGACAGATCACTACTGATTCGTTTGATATACTTTACATATCAGCATGTAAAATAAAGCTTGACAGCATGGTTAGACTGATCTATCATTTTGCTTGTAAGCGTTAACAAATAAATGTTAACGTGTGCATTATCCGGTGATTGAAGGGAAGGATATTCATGAATACTACTGTAAAACCAAGCGGAAAAAATGGCAGTATGAAATATATTATTGCTGTTGTACTCATTGCCGCAATTGGTGGTTCACTTTTTGGGTATGATCAGGGCGTGGTTTCTGGTGCTTTAAGTTTCTTCAGTGTTCATTTTAAAATGACACAGGCAGAGATTGGATTCGTTTCTGGGGTCCTCGCATTAGGAGCTATGTTAGGGTGCCTAATTGCTGGATGGATGAGTGACCACGCTGGTCGAAAGCCAGTTATGATTACTGCTGGAGCACTTTTTACATTGTCAAGTTTGCTTTTAGCACTATCTCCTTCGGTTTCATACCTTGTTGCCGGAAGAATCTTATCTGGAATTGCCATTGGAATGGCCTCAACGATTGTTCCACTTTATATTTCTGAGGTAGCTCCAGCAAGAATACGTGGAACTCTAGTTAGTGCAAATCAACTTGCGTTTGCAATTGGAATGACGACTGTTTATATTGTTAATGCTCTTATTGCTAATTTAAATGTTTCTAGTTGGAATATCCAATTTGGATGGAGATTTATGTTTGGATCGGGTATTGTGCCAGCTATCATATTCTTTGTTTTAACACCTTTTATTCCTGAAAGTCCTCGTTTCTTATTTAAAAGAGGGAAATCTGCTAAAGCATTGAAAATTCTTACTCGAATGAATGGCGAAGCCGCTGCCGAGGAAGAAAGTAAAGCGATTCAGGACCAGCTTCATCGTGAAAATCAAGGCTTAATCCGAGAATTGTTCAAACCTGGAGTTCGATTTGCTTTATTGATTGCACTATTAGCCGCAGCATTTCAACAGCTAACAGGGACCATTGCGGTTGGGTATTACGCACCAATTATTTTCCAAAAAACTGGAATTGGGACTAATGCTTCTTTAATTGAAACTATTGGAATCGGTGTCGTGAAAATAATCTTTGTTGCGATTTTCATGGTTTATATTGATAAGCTGGGAAGAAAGAAACTGTTAACTTGGGGAGCATTTTTAATGGCTGCAGCATTGCTGGCACTTACATTAATATTTTCGGTAGGAAAGTTCAATATGCTCATGAATATTTTGATCATGGTAGGCGTTCTTGCCCACACTGCATTTTATGAACTATCATGGGGTGGTGGTGCCTGGGTTATCATTTCAGAAGTGTTCCCAACTAGTATTCGTGGTCGAGCACAATCACTAAGTTCACTAACAATGTTTCTTGCCTCATATTTTGTAAGTCAAGGATTTCCAATGATGCTTAACGGCATTGGAGCTACTTGGACATTTGTTATTTTTGCTGGCTTTTGTTTGATAATGATGTGGTTTGCTGCGAGAGTTCTTCCAGAAACGAATGGGAAAACATTGGAACAGATTCAATCTGATTTTACCCATAAGAATGCAAAACAAGTTACTGTCACTAAAGAGGGTGTGACGAAATGAGTACTATGAACTTGTATTTCAAGGATAAGGTTCTCAATTGTCTCGGTGATTCCACAACGTGGGGAGATAATGGAATTGAGTCGGGAGGTAATAACATTTCATGGACCACCCATTAGCAGGACATCCTGCCCTTCAAAACTGTTAGAAATTATGGGGTACGGGCTTCAAGAGTTGCCATTACCCCTGACCGTACTGATAGTTTTATTGAACGATATAATGAAATGGACAAGGATGCGGACATTATTACGGTATTTGGAGGTATAAATGATTTTCAACATAATGTCCCGTTAGGAACTGTTGAAGATCAAGATCCACATAGCTTTTATGGTGCTTTGAATACTTTGATTAAAGGAGTCGTTTCGATGTATCCAACGCAACCGATAATTTTTATGACACCAACAAAAAATAACTTTAAACACCCAACTAAAAGATATCCGACAACTCTGCAAGCAAATAAGTTAGGGCTCTTCCAAAGAGACTATGTTCAGGCGATTGTGCGATCTTGTGACTTATACAGTGTAGCTGTAATTGATTTATATACTGAAAGCGGTATTTCTCCATTTTTACCAGAATATGTTCCTAAATATATGCCTGATGGAATGCACTACAGTGATGCTGGATACGAACGGCTGAGCCATCGTATTGCCGGGGAATTGGTAAGGCTAGCTTATTAAAATGAAATTATTTTTGAATTAATGTTAACGTGTTCATTTAAATGCGATATACTTTAATTAATCAAAATGTTGAATTCAATATTATCAGAAGATTTATTGGGTGAACACGATAACAGTAACAAATGATGTGTAACTAAGATCCATATTAGCATCCATACATTCATTAACAAATTGTATTAGGAGGAATTTATCATGGATTTACAATCACTATTATCAGGCGTTAAAGAAATTTTGGTCTCAAACGGCAATTATGAAGGTTTAAGCAATAAAGAAATTTATACGCCTTCAATTCAAGTAGAACGGCGGAATGTTTATTTTATTCTTCATCAAAAGAATAGCGATGGCATCGTTGAAAAATCATTAGTCGTTTATGAAAACCGATTAACAGCTGGCGACTTTGAAGCAACTGAATCAATGGAAGACGTTGACTCAACCTTATTAGTGGGCGCACTCAACGAGCATAACAACGATGCTTTAGCAAAACGGTTCCAGTGGATGCGGCCAACTTCTCGTCGAAACTACAAGTACACCTTCGGCTTAGGCGATCGGCTGGGCAATGCCTCAAATGCGCATTTGCGATTATTAAAGGGCCGTGGGATTATGCCAGTCTTAGCTCAACAGTCAATTCGAGAACTGGTCTTGATGCATCGAACCAACACTGACGTCTTTCAATCAGCTTCCTGGGCTGTCTTTGAAGAAGGCTTCACCTATGGTTGGGGAGCTGATGGTGATCACGTCAAGACACCTTATGAAGTTGATTATGCCGTTAAAATTGGTTGCTCAATGATCACTTTGGATTGTACTGAAGAAATCAATAACGACATTGTCACCTTGGATGATACTGAACTTGATAAACGTTTTAACCAATTGGATCCCGACCAAATCAAGTACTTCAATGATACTTATTTGAATCAAACGTTTTATTTAGGCGACGGCCGTTCAGTTAAATTTACTAAGCATGACGTCGAAGAATCTGTTTTAACCTTCTATGATGCCATCCTATTTGCGGCCGGCATTTACAAGAAGTTCGTTGTGCCGTATAACTTGGACTTTGAAATTTCGATGGATGAAACCCCTTATCAAACGACTAATCCAAACCATTACTTCTTCGCTAACGAGTTGCATCGTCGTGGCATTACCCCAACAACCATGGCTCCACGCTTCTACGGCGAATTCCAGAAAGCCATTGATTACATTGGCGACACCAAGCGCTTTGAACGTGAATACGTCATTCATGAAGCAATCGCTGAACACTTTGGTTACAAACTCAGTATTCACTCAGGCTCAGATAAGCTATCAGTTTACGAAATTATTGGTCGAATCTCTAAGGAACATGGTTGGCATGTTAAAACGGCCGGAACTAACTGGCTGGAAGCTTTGCGGGTGATTGCCCATAAAGATCCGAAGTTTATGTTGGAACTCTACAAGTTTGCTTATGAGAACTTGGATGATGTCAAGGCCTTCTATGTCTTTAATGCCCAAACCGATGGCACTGCACCAAAGCCAGATACGATGACCGAAGAAAATGTCATGGACTTGTTGAACAATGATGATGCCCGCCAAGTTTTGCATACCATGTATGGCTCAATCATGAATCTCAAGCACAACTACCACTATGTATACCGTGACAAGCTTTGGAACATTCTTTTGAAGAACCAGGCACTTTATGATAAGTACTTGAACATTCATATTGCCGAGCATCTAGACTTACTGCAAGGTGTGGTCAAGACAAAGCAAGAAGCTCAAGAGAAGCATGAACCAAAGACTGACATTTCCAAGGAAAGCGAAAAAGAACTTGAAGCTAGCATGAACCTTTAGTTAAAGGAGGAATTAACCGGCATGACGTTATTAAATGATGATTTTCTTTTGGGCAATCAGACGGCGAAAACCTTATTTCATGATTATGCAGCCAAAATGCCGATCATTGATTTTCACTGCCACTTAAACCCACAAGAAATTTACGAAAACAAGAATTATCCCAACATTACCCGAATTTGGTTAAATGAAGGAACCTATGGCGACCATTATAAGTGGCGATTGATGCGGGCCAATGGCGTTGATGAAAAGTACATTACTGGCGATGGCGATGAATATAAGAAGTTTATCGAGTGGGCCAAAACAATTGAGAATTCATATGGTAACCCGCTGTATGAATGGACCCATTTGGAATTGCGACGGTTCTTCCACATTGATGAAGAATTGACACAAGAATCAGCCCCACGAATTTGGGACAAGGCCAATGAGTTGTTACAAACCGATGCCTTTAAGCCTCGTAATTTGATTAAGAACTCTAACGTTCAAGTGGTTTGCACGACTGGCGACCCGGCATCTAACTTGCGCTACCATAAATTATTGAAGAAAGAAGAGGCCAACAGCGGCTTCAAAACATTGCCGGCAATGCGCCCGGATAAACTGATCCAAATTGATCGGGATGGTTTTGGCGAGTACTTGAAGACATTGAGTGCCGTCTCGCAAACGCCTATCAATAAATTTGCCGACATCATTAAGGCTCTGCACCAACGCTTTGAATTCTTTAACGAAATGGGTGGCCGTCTCTCTGATCATTCACTATTGACCTATCATTTTAACGAGGCCAGTGAGGACCAATTGGATGAAATTGTCAAAAAGGGTGTTCAAAACAAGCCACTAAGTCAAACAGAAATTGATCAATATTTGACAATGTTGCTGGAAAATTTGATGAAATTAAATACCGAGTTCAATTGGACGATGCAGTTCCATATCAATTCTAATCGTGACCTGAATCGACCAATGTTTGATAAAATTGGTCCGGATACCGGATACGATGCTGTTGGAACCCAACCAGACATTGTTGAGCATATTACCAAGTTATATACCAAGATGCAGGACACCGGGGACGTCCCAAAGACAATCTTCTACTCATTGAATAATAATGATTGGATGGAATTGGCAACCATGATGGGCTGCTTCCAAGGCGGCACGACCCAGAAACTGCAATTAGGGGCTGGCTGGTGGTTTAACGACACTGCTGAGGGAATGGACGATCAACTTCGAATCTTTGCTCAAGAAAGTCTGTTGCCACACTTTGTCGGGATGTTGACCGACTCAAGAAACTTTCTCTCTTATCCACGTCATGAATACTTTAGAAGAGTCCTCTGTAATTTCTATGGCAAGTTGGCAGAACAAGGGCGGGTGCCTAATAATACTGAAAAACTGGGCAAGATTGTCCAAAACATTGCCTACAATAATGCGCATGATTACTTTGGTTTTTTAACAAATTAATATTTGAAAGTGGTATCAATTAAAAAAAACTTTGTTGAGCCGAAAATTGGTTAAAAAAGATATAATTGAATAACTAAGAGTGACCTATACCCCCAAAGTTAAAGTAAAAACTTTAGCTTTGGAGGTATTTTTTATGACTAAGATTTCAAAAGAAA
>NZ_JAUCAP010000096.1:0-7796 GCF_030361045.1 Lentilactobacillus sp. TOM.63 | reverse complement strand
CCTGTAGAATACAGGAATCAAGCCATGGTAGCTTAAATCAATATCTAAACTTGTCTAACTTTTCTGTTGCACTTCAATGCTATTAAACTTAGGGATCTTTTTTGTTTCTGGTAAAGCAGCGTTTGCCAAGGATCAAACCTATACTCAACCCTTTCAAAATCAAACCGTTACTTTATCTGGAAATGCGGTTCAAACAAACATGTATTTTGTGAAGATGGGATATTGGAACGTTAAACAGGCAACGCTGAACTTAAACTTTCAAGTTTCTCAACTCAGTGATAAACAAATTTCAGACATCACAGTTTCCGTAAACAACGTTAAATTCTATTCCTTTCGGCCCAAACGGGTTTCGGGAATCCAAACCAAGAAAATTAACATTCCAACTCGTTTACTGAGCGGTGAGAACAACATTGAGGTGAGTGGCCAGACTTTAAATAAGGGCGGTCACAAAAACTACCAACTCGCTCAAACACCGGCTAATTGGCTGACAATTTATAAAAATGCGAATATCAATTTCAAATATCAGTTGGTGCCACCAACGAAATCGGTCAAGTCCTTTTATGGCCACTTTACCGGTGCGGATACAATTGTGAACCGTAATGCGGTGATTACTACACCTAGTCAGCCGACAAATAATGAATTAGCTGCTGGGATGTATGCACTTTGTGGGCAATCACGCATCATTACGACTGAAACCGACCAAATCCCTGTGACAACCTTTAATGATTCACAGGCAAAGAAGGCCGCCTATCAGGTGGTGATCGCAACCTACGATCACTTACCAGCTAATATCAAAAAAATGGTGGCTAAAAATGACGTTGCCAATCAGGCCGTTATTAAAACCCATGATACGAAAACCAAACATTTGTTAATTGTGACGGCTAAGAATGGCGCCCTCTTGAAAAAAGCAGCCAAATATATTGCCAATCAAGAGTTGATGAAGGAAACCAGCCAAGCCACTAAGGTGATCACGCAGGATACGCCGACTTATACGTCAGTATTGCAATATGATGGCAGCGCTCAATTAACGAAACAAGATAGCCAAATTGTCGGTGCTAATCACCAGGAGCAAGCGTACTTTGTGAGCTTGCCGGTAGATCGTGACAATGCCGATGGTTCTGAGGTAAGACTTCATTTTCGATATGCCAAGAATTTGAACTTTAAGCGATCAATGGTAACCGTCCTGATTAACAACAGACCGATCGGTAGTAAAAAGCTAACCGCCAAGCATGCAAATGATGATGAGCTAACGGTCAAATTTCCAGCGGGGCAGTCTTTAGGAAACGAGTTTACCGTTCGCGTTGCTTTTGATCTGGATATTGATGATCAATCAAAGGCCAATAACAATCAAACGCCATGGGCAACGGTTAGCTCAAATTCAAAGGCGATTATTAAGTCGCAACCCAAAAATAGTTTGTTATTTAGTAATTATCCAGGGGTCTTCATCAAGAATCAAACTTTTGATAACTTGATGGTAGTCCGGCCAAAAACGATGACAGGCCCGGACTTTCAAACGTTATCTAATATCTTTAATCTGATTGGGAACTATGCCCAAAGTAATACAGGGAAGGTGACATTTGTGGGTCACCGCCCAAGTCGAGATCAATTAAAACGGAGTAGTGTGATTGCTTTTGGTGCACCCAAACAGAACCCATTCATCAAGTCGTTGAATCCCCAACTGTATTTTCAGTTCGGAAATCACTTCTCAAGTTTGGTCTCAAATGAAAAATTGAGTATTGAACACCAGTACGGGAAAACCGTTGGGACCGCTCAACTGTTAAGGTCGCCATTTAATAAAAGGCGAGCATTATTGGTGATCACTGGCGCCACTCCAACCGCGGCAGTTTTAGGCTCGACTCAACTTAATTTTCAAAAAAATATTGAGATGTACCGCAATCAAGATGGCCTGCTTGTCGATCCAGATAACAATCATTTCAGTTATCGCTTTAAAAAGCAGGCGGCAATTGAACCTGGCAAAACGGTTCAACAAAGATTCAGTCAGAATTCTAGAATCTTGATTTATTTGGCAGTTGCCCTGTTGTTCCTCATCATTATTGGAATTGCAATAGTTGCACTGCTAAGAAAAAACGGCCTCTTGAATCGAAAGGGTGAGCAAAATGAATGATAGTCAAAAAACGGCTTTACAAGCAGATATATATTTATTGTTATTTCTAGGCCTGTTGACGTTGACGGCTATTCTAATGACCGCGTCGGGGCACTTGTTGTTAAATACGATTTATATTGGTCTAACAGTTGCTTCCATTTTGATCACTTATTTTTGGGGGATTATTCCAGGATTAATTGAAAACGGCTTGTTCATTTTTGCCCAAATTCTGGTCATGATTTACCTGAATATGACTCAAGGGCCGCATATTCCACTGGCACTCACATTTTGGCTGATCGTGCCTTTGGGGTTATCATTTTTCGTCTATCAAATGACTGTTAAACAACGTCAATTGCAACGGCAAAATCAACAGCTTAGATCCAGTTTAATTGAGCAGGGGGCGTTCGATGTTCAAACAAAGCTCAGAACAATGGTTGCGATGGTTCAAGATGCCCAAGTTTTTATCGAAACCAATCGCCGCTTTGAGCTGCCGGTAACTGTCGGTATTATTCGAATTCGCTACTATGGTCAATTGAAATCGATGATGAGCGACCAGCAGATTTCAGTGTTGCTGGAACTAACGTCTAATGTGATGACAGTAACCACCCGTGAAAATGATATTACGTATTATCTAAATGAGCAGGTGCCCACTTGGGGAGTCCTATTGTTTGCTGATGAAGTTGGGGCGCAAATTGCTCTCGACAGAATAAGAGATGCCTTTAACCAGAAGTTAAAGGCATCAGCGGAGTTGGGGTCGTTAAATATTTCATTGATTAGTGGGGCCGCGCAATGGGATTCTTCTGAAATGCACGGTCCGTATGATTTAATTGATTCTGCGATTAAGGAAACCGAATATGATGTTGGTGAGTCAAATTAGCGGGGATCATCTTTAAATCGGAATAATCGAGGCTTGCCGTAATAGTAACCTTGGCGCAATGGCAGTTCAAGATCGTTGAGCATTTGATCCTCTTCGCTGGTCTCGGTTCCTTCAATAATCAATCGGGTTCTAGTCTCTTCTGCAATTGATTTCCAATTCATGAGCTTTTGAGGGATTTCTGTTTCCCGATGTTCTTGACGGAAATTTTGCATCGCAAATTTCACTTCATCGGCAACTTTGAGAAGGTCTTCAATTCGTGAATAGGTATTTTCACCAGTATCCACGTCATCAAGGCTGAGCTGAATTCCGTATTGTTGAAGAAGCCTGCCGTGGGTTTCAAGTTGGTGAGAAGCAATCTGTTCTTCACCAGCTTCTTCGGTCACTTCGACCACTAGGATAACCGGTAGCATTTGACGCTGGGCATCAATGAGTGCTTGAGTCATCTTTTCGTCCAGAAATTGGGTTCGATTGACATTAAACGACAGTGTCCGCACTTTGAGGGATAGTTCAGCCGCGGTCTGCTTTAGGAGGGCAATTTGGATTTCGATGGGGATGGCCGAAAAGCTTTTTGGCAAACGCCAACTTCCATCGGCGGCTTGTTTACGGATCAGCATTTCGTAGCCAATAATCGAATTGGCATAAACGTTGACTTGTGGTTGAATAAAGTATCGATACATTGAGTGAGGGCTCCTTAGACAGCTTGTGAAAAAGTTTCGCAAACTAAATTTAATCGCGTGGAACGAAAATCTCAGCTGATTGATTAAGTAAAGATGCATCATGCTTCGAAAATACATGTACAAATTTATTATGGGGTATTTGTAAAACAAATGAAAGTGTTTTGGAGGGGTTATTAATGAAAATCGTGATTATTGGGTGTACACACGCTGGCACAATGGCTGCAATTAGAATTTTAAAAGATCATCCGGAGGTAGACGTGGTCATTTATGAGCGGCACCAGAATGTGTCGTTCTTATCTTGTGGTATTTCGTTGTATTTGAGTGGTGAAGTTAAGCGGCTGGAAGATATGTTTTATTCTTCACCGGAAGATCTGAAAAAAATGGGGGCGATCGTAAAAACGGAACATGAAGTTCTCAGGATCGATGCAAAAAAACACCAAATTCAGGTCGCAGATATTGCAACTGGCAAGTTGATTGAGGATAGTTACGACAAGCTGATCATGTCAACCGGTTCTTCAGTTGCCTTGCCGCCGATTTTTGGAATTGATGAGTCAAAGGTCCTGCTTTGTAAAGATTATCAGCAGGCCCAGGCAATTTACCAGTCTGCCAAACAGAATCGGCGAATTGCGGTTGTTGGTGCGGGATATGCCGGGACTGAACTGGCAGAGAGCTATGCCACAACTGAGCATGAAGTACAGTTATTCCAAGGACGAGACCAAATCCTGAATAATTATGTCGGCAAAGAGTTGTCCGATCAACTGGTCAAACTGTTGGTTAATCATGGGATTGACCTTCACCTCGATCATCGAGTAACGGCCTTTCGTTCAAATGAAAATGGTGAGTTACAAATTGAGACTAATCAGGGAAATTATTCGGCTGATTTGGCCATCGTCGCAACCGGCTTTGTCCCCAATAGTGAGCTGCTGGCGGGTCAAGTGAAGGTGGAACGTCATGGGGCATTTATCGTGAATGATTATTTACAGACCAGTGATCCGGATATTTACGCGGCTGGGGATTGCGCAATGGTTCGTTTCAACCCAACCGGTACGCCGGCATACACCCCACTGGCAACTAATGCAATTCGTCAGGGAACCCTAATTGCGCTCAACATTTTTAACCAACAATATCCCTACATGGGGACTCAGGCAACATCTGCAATGAAGTTATTTGGCGAATGTGTCGCAACCACGGGATTGACACTGGAAAATGCGCAGCGTCACCATGTGCCCGCTGAACAGGTTGTCTATCAAGGGACTTGGCGGCCAACTTACATGCCGTCCACTGACCCGTTAACAATTGTGCTGGTTTATAATCCTGAAAATCGGCGGGTCTTAGGGGCTCAGTTGTGTAGTAAGCATGACGTTTCCCAGTCAGCCAACGCAGTTTCAGTTCTCATTCAAAACAATAATACGATTGATGATATGGCATTTATTGATATGCTATTTCAGCCAAATTTTGATTTTCCATTTAATTACCTCAACATGGTTGCTCAGCAAGCCGTTGATAAAGAATGGCAGAAAGGAAACGTGACCCCCAGGCATGCAACCCTGGGAAATCATCAGTAAAGCCGATGAAAATAGTTAAGTTTACATGGTTAAAAGTTATTTTGATTGTTGGGATGTTCTTGGGAAGTATGCTTGGAGCCAGTGCCTGCAGCCGAAAAACTGCAACAGTGATGCCTAAAACAAGTCCTAAGGTGCTTATTCCGAAAACCCTGGGCGAAAAACAGGCCAATTCTGCCAACCAGCAACGCCTCCAGAAGTTTATCAAGCAGAAATTATTGACGAAAAATGGGTTGTACACCAGTACTGTCAACCAAGGAAGTCAAACGAGCCTGGCAAGTGGGCATGACATGTTAAGTGAGTCGGTTGGAATGTGGCTTCAATATCTGAATGCTGACAAGCAACCAAGAAAGTTTCGGACATTATATTCACAGGCAAAAAAAGTCTTTAACCAGGGGCCTCAATTTAGCTATCGTTATAATCCAACAACTCACAAACAATACCCGGTAAATGCCACTCTGGATGATCTCAGGATTATCAAGGCTTTAGTCGTTTATGATGCGATTAATCATACAAATCGATATCAGAAAGAAGCCGCGACCCGATTCACCGCACTTACGAGTCACTGCATCGTAGGTGGTCAGCTGGTTGATTATTACGATGTTAACCAGGATCAAGCTGCTAAGAAGGGGTCGTTGGCGTATTTTGATTTACAAACGCTCCGTTATTTTGAAGGTGCAACTGCTCAGGGTAGAAGTCACTATCAAAAGCAGTTAAGAATCGTTCAAAATGGTTATTTGGGAGATGTCTTTCCACTATACCATGCCAGTTATAACTGGCAGACAAAGCAATATTCAGCTGATAATCTGAATACTTCAGAAGCCCTAGAGGTGTTACTTCATTTAGCAGAAGTAGGTAAATTAAAGGCAGCCAGCAAAAACTGGTTGGCCTTCCAAGTGAACAAGCAGGCGTTGAAAAACAGCTACCGAATTACAGGTGAAGTCGCTAATGATGGCCAATCGGTTGCCAACTACGCATTAGCGGCAATGATTTTTGCGACTATTGGCGATCGGGTTCACTATCAGACGGCAATGCAGTTAGTTTGGAAGGAACAAATTAGAGACAAACAATCTCCAATTTTTGGTGCGCTCAGCAATCAGCAAGCCCAAATTGCCTATTCGTTTAATAATTTGACGGCTCTGAATGCATCGTACCGAAAGTGAAAACGTGGAAAAATGAATGATGAGATTAACATGTTATTTTAACTTACTATTAAGAAAATGCCTGTAATATATCAGTTATCTTGAATAGTGAGATTAATGACGAAATGAAGGGAAGTGACAATCATGGCCATGACTGAGTGGCTGCTTGAAGGCCTGTTCTTAGGTATTTTTTGTGAGCTTGGTGTCATTATGAGTTACCATCTTATTTTATTAACGCCGGTTTTCCATAACTTAAGTCAATATCGAATGGACAAGATTACGAGCCGCTCAGCCATTAATTGGTTTACGGTTGGGTACTTCCTTCTGATTGGGTTCTTTTTTGAACTTTTACAGGTCAATTCGGGCAACCACGATTTATCAACGAATTTCATCATCCTCATCGTCATTATGTTGATTGGGATCGTTGATTATTGGCAGGATTTACTGGTGGTCGGCCTATTAACTGCCCTTCGATTGTTGATGGTGGGCATCGGTGACAGCGGATTTCTGCAGTTGGGAATTGGGCTTGCGTTTGTTTTAGGCTTGATGTTAATTCGAGCAGTCCTGACCCAGAAAACGGTTTGGCTCGACTTTGGGATTCAATCAGTGGCGATCCTGATATTCTGGTTGACCTTTTTTGTGCTAGGCGTTGTCAATATTGTCACTGTCTTTCAGTTAGTTGTTCAATATATTTGCTTGCTGGGAACATTTTATTTGGCCTTGAAATTAATCTATCAGGATAATGAGCTGATGGTGGTGCTCAGCCGAAATGCGAGTCATGATTACTTGACTGGGTTACTGAATCAACGCATGTATGAAGCCGATTTTCGTCAGCAGTTAGCCGTTGCCAAACAAAAAGCCACATCACTATCGTTAATTGCTTTTGATATTGACTATTTTAAGGATATTAATGACCATCATGGGCATGATGCCGGTAACCAGGTGTTGGTTGAAGTTGCGACAATTATTAAACAGATTTCCCGAAGCTATCAGTCTGGTTCGCGCCTTTATCGGGTTGGTGGTGAAGAATTCAATTTGGTATTACCAAATCTTGATCAAAAGAGTGCTGAACGGGTGGCATTGAGATGCTGCCAAATGGTTTCGCATTCGGGAATCCAATATCATGGAGCCAACATTCCGGTGACGCTGTCTGCAGGAATTTCTAATTTTACCAAAGGTGATACGCAGATCATTGATTTGTATCTCAGGGCCGATCGGAATTTGTATCTGTCCAAACAGCGGGGCCGTAACCGGGTCACGGTAAATGGGACAACGATGATTGCTGATCAATAGTCGATGAGATTGGAACAGCTCATTTGACTGATTTGCTTAATCCAAACAAATAGAGGCCAAGGGAAAATCGGTTCTACAATATCTGTTGTTGGTAATAGATTTTATCTATTACTGATGACAGATTTTTTGTTTCTCGTTAGA
>NZ_JAUCAP010000095.1:0-7828 GCF_030361045.1 Lentilactobacillus sp. TOM.63 | reverse complement strand
GATAAAAACATACCCGTCAGTTTTCGAAAAAACACGAAAACTGACGGGCTTTTAATGAACTATGAATAATTCAGGAACAATTTAATTGATCTTTCTTACAATACCATGTATTATAGCAATTAATAAAAGGTAAAGGGGAATTACATGCAAAAGGATGAATGGAAAAATGATTCCGAGTATTGCGCAATAGTTGCTGATTTGTTGGCGAATGATACTGTCAAAAAATTAGCAAATTACAAACAACATCATCATTCAACCAGGTTAGAGCACTCTTTAGCTGTGTCTTTTGATAGTTATAAGATTGCTAAAAGACGTGGCTTGGACTATCGGGCAGTTGCGCGGGCAGGACTCCTTCATGATTTGTTCTTCTACGATTGGAGAACAACCAAGTTTGACCTTGGTTCTCATGCATTTGTTCACCCACGAGTTGCCTTAAGGAACGCCGAAAAGATCACCAAGCTTTCTCCAATTGAAAAGGATATTATCCTCAAACACATGTGGGGGTTAACACTTGCTAGACCAAAGTATGAAGAAAGTGTTATAGTTTCTTTAGTAGATGATTACGAAGCGGTTCATGAATTCATGAGCCCTGTTAAGGTCAAGTATGATGACTTTAAGAATCGTGTTCATCGGATTTCAACCAGCAAGTAACCATTTTTGATTAGATTGGGGGGATATTATGAAACAAGCCGTTGGGTTGGAAGATGAAGTTCATTATTATCTTTGTCCTAAATTTGAAAAGACTTTTTCGTTTCTTGGGAAGAAATGGAATGGTCTAATTATTGATGTTCTCTTGCAGGAAGGTACCATGCGTTTTCGGGAACTGGCAAGACAAATTCCAAAGTGCAGTGATCGCGTTCTGGTTGAGCGTTTAAGAGAACTGGAACAAGATGGTATTCTTGACCGTCATGAGTATCCGGAATCATCCTTAATTGAATATTCGTTGACAGAACAAGGAGAAGAATTGGCACCAATTATGCATTCAATTCATTCTTGGTCTGAAAAATGGTATGCAAGCTTGAAAAAGTAGCTTGACCATTTTTTTATTTTAGCTTATTATTCATTAACGTAATGTGTTTGAGAAAAAAGTAGTAGGTTATGGCTTTATCCAGAGACTCTGTGGTTGGTGTGAACAGAGTAAAGTTGTTTCACGAATTCATTTTTCGAGCTGAAATTGGGAGTTATCATTTAATAACGAAAAATTTCCGGTAGTCACCGTTAAAGATATATTAAGTGTGTCATTCTGTTCGAATGGCAAATTAGGGTGGTACCGCGTTGCTTCGTCCCTTTGTGGGCGAGGCTTTTTTTGTGCTTAAAAATAAACTTTGGAGGGATACTATGTCTTTACGGGATAAATTGTCCGAGATTAAAGAAAAAGGACTGGCTGATATTGGTCAGACCGATGATTTAAAAGCGTTAAATGAGATCAGGGTTCATCTACTCGGTAAGAAAGGCCCAATTACCGCTGCGTTACGCGGGATCAAGGAATTGACGCCAGAAGAACGCCCGGAAGTTGGAAGTTATGCAAATAAAATTCGGGATGCGATTACTGAGGCTGTTGCACAACACCGTGATCAACTGGAAACCATTCAGCTTAACAAGCAATTGGCCGCTGAAAAAATTGATGTGACGCTGCCTGGCAAGCCGGTTGCTCAAGGTCAACCACACGTGATTCAACAAATTATTGACCAAATCGTCGATCTCTTTTTGGGAATGGGTTATGAAGTTTTGACTGGTCCTGAAGTTGAAGAGGATAAGTATAACTTTGAAATGATGAACTTACCTAAAAACCATCCTGCAAGAGATATGCAGGATACCTTTTATTTGAGTAAGGAAATCTTAATGCGAACGCAAACTTCACCTATGCAAGCCAGAGCACTTGAGAAACATGATTTTTCCAAGGGACCTTTGAAGATGATCTCTCCTGGGATTGTCTATCGTCGAGACACGGATGATCCAACCCATTCTCATCAATTTCATCAAGTTGAAGGGCTGGTTATCGATGAACACATCACAATGGCGGACCTCAAGGGTACGTTGATTACCATGGCGCAGAATATCTTTGGTGATAAGTTTGATATCCGGTTGCGGCCAAGCTACTTCCCATTTACCGAACCTTCAGTTGAAGTTGATGTCACCTGTTTTAACTGTATGGGTAAAGGTTGTGACGTTTGTAAGCACACAGGCTGGATCGAAGTTTTAGGTGCCGGAATGGTTCATCCAAATGTCTTGAAAATGGCGGGCGTAGATTCAGATGTTTACGGTGGATTTGCGTTTGGTGTCGGCCCCGATCGATTTGCAATGCTTAAATATGGTGTGGACGATATCCGAGACTTTTATTTGAATGATGTCCGCTTCTTAAATCAATTCAGTAAGAGGGGTAATTAACATAATGAAAGTATCTTATAATTGGTTAAAACAGTACTTAGATCTTAATATGCCTGCCAAGGACTTAGCTGAAAAGATCGAACGAACTGCCGTTGAGGTTGATTCAGTGACCGTTGCAGAAGATGGCCTCAAAAAGTTAGTGGTTGGCCACATTTTATCGATGAAGAAGCATCCAGAATCCGACCATTTACACATTTGTTCAGTTGATGTGGGTGAAGATGAGCCGCTCCAAATTGTTTGTGGCGCTCCCAACGTGGATGCTGGTCAAAAGGTCATCGTGGCTTTGCCCAATTCTCGCATTGGCGGTAACGTCAAGATCAAACGTTCAAAGATGCGGGGCGTTGAATCAGAAGGAATGATTTGTGCGCTCGATGAAATTGGTTTTTCAAAGGATGTTGTTCCAAAGGAATGGGCGGACGGAATTTATGTATTTGATGATGATGTTCCAGTTGGTGAGCCGATCTATCATTATTTAGGAATGGACGATCCAATTATTGACTTGGATGTCACCCCAAACCGTGGTGACATGTTAAGCATCATTGGAACCGTTCATGATCTTGCTGCAATCTACGATCAGAAACCAGAGATCAAAAAGCCGAGTGTAGAAGAAGATCAGTCGTTAGATGCTAACGCTGAAATCAAGGCCACCGCAGATGCCGGTTTAGCTAAGGCTTACAAATTGCGGGTTGTCGAAGGCGTTAAAATTGCCCCAAGTCCAACTTGGCTTCAAATTACCTTATGGAACGCTGGCATTCGGCCAATAAATAACGTTGTTGATGTGACTAATTATATTTTGTTGAAGTATGGACAGCCACTACATTCATTTGATAAGGATAAAATTGATGGCGACATTGTGGTTCGCAATGCTAAAAAGGGTGAAAAACTGGTTACTCTGGATGAAGATGAGCATGAATTATCCCCAGATGACATGGTTATTGCCGATAATGATCAGCCGATTGCCTTAGCAGGTGTCATGGGTGGCTTTAACACCCAAATTGATGATGATACGCAGAATGTTGTCATTGAATCGGCTATTTTTGATTCTTTCCACATTCGAAAGACTGCCCAGAGGCATGTATTGCATTCAGAGGCATCACAACGATTCGAAAGGGGAATTAATCCAGATGGCGTTGAAGATGCTTTAAACGAAGCCGTAAGCATGATTAAACAGTTAGCAGGCGGTAAGATCGCCCAGGGAATTGTGACTGCAAGCGAATACCATCCGGAATTACCGGTTATTTCAATCACGGCTGAGCGAGCCAATCATGTTCTTGGGACTTCACTGAAGCTTGAAGAAATCAAGCGCATCTTTGATCGACTTGAATTTCCGAGTGTTGAACACGGAGATACACTGGCTGTGACGGTGCCTGCCCGCAGATGGGATATTCATATTGATGCAGACTTGTTTGAGGAAGTTGCCAGAATTTATGGCTATGATAACCTGCCAGTTACGTTACCAACTGGTCGCCAAACAATTGGTTTTTTAACATCTACACAACGTCTGCAGCGAGCTTCCCGCCAAATTCTGGAAGGAATTGGTCTCACTCAAGCCATTTCATATTCATTAACAACTGATGCCAAAGCCAAGATGTTCTTGATGCGTGATTCTGAACCAACTAAGTTGCTTTGGCCCATGACCCAGGATCACACGACATTAAGAATGAATCTGGTATCAGGCTTGTTGGATGACGTTGCATACAACCACGCCCACAAAGTAGACGATGTTTCTCTTTACGAAACTGGTCGGGTATTTTACAAAGATTCTGCTGACCAAATTAGGCCTGAAGAAGTTGAACATGTCGCTGGTGTCATTACGGGTAACCTCACCGACCCTGCTTGGAACAATCACGTCAAACCAGCTGACTTTTACTTAATGAAGGGCATGGTCAATCAGTTTATCGTAAACCTTGGGATTAAAGGTGAAATTGCATATAGTGCAACTGATCAATATCCGGAGATGCATCCCGGCAGGACAGCCAACATTTCAATCCATGGCCATAATGTGGGCTTTGTGGGTCAAATTCATCCCCAAATCGCCAAAATGTTTAAGATCAAAGAAACTTATGCCTTTGAATTGAACATGCAGGCCTTAATCGATTTACCAAAGAATGACGATCAATATCAACCAATTGCCAAGTATCCTTCAGTGAAACGAGATATTTCAATGATTGTTGATAGTGAAACAACCAACGATGAAATTGTGGCTGTTATGAATAAACGTGGCGGTGCTTATCTTTCGGCAATTCGTTTATTTGATGTTTACGAAGGTGAAAACGTTCCTGACGGTAAGAAGTCAATGGCCTACTCATTAACTTACGTCAACCCTCGTGAAACGCTTAAAGACGAAGTGGTCAATGCAGCCTTTGAAAAGATTAAAAAACGGTTAACAGCTGACTTAAATGCGGAAATTAGGTAGTTTCGAACTTATAATGAAGATGTATGTAGAAGGAGGAGCTTCCGATGAGCAATAACTCAAATCAACGAACTCCAAAGCCCAATCGAAGCCTTGGGCGCAGGATCATTATTTCCGTCATTACGTTAATTGTTATCTTAGCCGTTACAATCGGATTTATGGGTTACCATTTTTTCCAAGAGGCATTACGACCGTTAAATCCTCAGGATACCGCCGTCAAGCAGGTTCACATCCCGCTTGGGGCATCCAATAAACAAATTGGGTCTATTTTGCAAAACAATAAAATTGTCAAAAGTGGCATGGTTTTTGACTATTATGTCAAATCAAACAATATGGCTAATTTCCGGGCTGGCTATTATCAGCTGACCCCGGCCATGAGTCTGAAAAAAATTGCGGTCAGACTACAACAAGGTGGAACTGATCAACCAATCCAAAGCACGAAAGGAAAATTATTAGTCCGCGAAGGATTGAATATTGATCAAATTGCCAAGCAAGTTGCTGCCACAACTGATTTCTCAGAACATGATTTCATTTCACTGATGAAGGATAAGGCTTTCATTCGCCAGTTGGCTAAACGTTATCCTCAGTTGCTGGCATCTGCGATGAAGTCACAAGGTGTTCGTTACCGCTTAGAAGGGTATTTGTATCCTGCAACTTATGAGGTTAAGAAGAACACATCACTCAAAGCATTAGTTGAGCAAATGGTTGCCAAAACTAACCAAGTGTTGATGCCATACTATCCAAAGATCAAGAAATCCAAAATGACCCTTCAAGAATTTATGACTTTGGCATCTTTAATTGAGCGTGAAGGCGTCAACCAGACTGATCGGCGAAAGATGGCCGGCGTATTTCTGAACCGAATTCGGATTAATATGCCAATTCAGTCAGACATTTCCGTTCTGTATGCAATTCACAGAAACAATAAGACGTTAACTGCCAAAGATTTACAAGTCGATTCACCTTATAATCTTTATGTGAATGCCGGCTTTGGCCCGGGACCATTTGATAGTCCAAGCATCAGTTCCATCAGCGCCGTGCTGCATCCATTGGACCGGTCAAAGGATTACTTATACTTCTTTGCCAATACTAAAACGCAAAAAGTTTATTACTCAACAACGTATGCTCAGCATCAGGAGCAAATTGCCAAGCACTCACCAAGTAAGAAAGACAAGTAATGTAATTGAAAGGGATATTATTTAATGACGACTCCAGATAAACGACCGGTCGTCATCGGCGTAACCGGTGGCTCGGGTAGTGGTAAAACAACTGTTAGCCGAAAGATTTTTGATCAACTTTCAAACTATTCAATCATGATTTTGCAGTTGGATTCCTACTATAACGACCAATCCAATATGACGATGGCTCAAAGAAAACAAGTGAATTATGATCACCCCAATTCATTCGATTATGACTTATTAGTTAAACAGCTAACTCAATTATTGCACTATCAACCGATTGAAAAGCCCGTGTATGATTACAATCTGTTTACCAGAAGTGATCAGACAATTCACCAAGATCCTCGAGAAGTCATTATTCTTGAAGGCATTTTGCTACTTGACGATCAGCGATTACGTGATTTAATGGACATTAAAGTCTTTGTTGATACGGATGATGATATCAGATTAATTCGGCGGATTGAACGTGATACTAAAGAGCGCGGTCGATCATTAGATAGTGTGATTAACCAGTATCTGACAACTGTTAAACCAATGTATCATCAATTTGTTGAACCAACTAAGCGCTATGCTGATATCATTGTTCCCGAGGGTGGCGAGAACCAAGTTGCCATTGATCTCTTGACAACGAAGATTCGGTCTATTTTAATGAAACGTGGTAACAAACAAATTAACAATAATATCGATTCTACAATTTAATCGATCAAAGGAGAATACCAATGGCTGAACAAGAATCATATCCAATGACTGAAGAGGGCCGTGATAAGCTCAAAGCAGAGTTGGAAGACCTGAAAGTAAATCAACGACCAAAAGTGGTCGAACGAATCAAGATTGCCCGGAGTTACGGGGATTTGTCCGAAAATTCTGAATACGAATCTGCTAAAGACGAACAGAGCATGTTAGAAAGCCGAATTAATACAATTGAGCATATGCTACAATATGCTCAAATCATTGACTCCAATGCCAGTGAAAAAGATGAAGTGACAGTTGGTAAGCATGTCACTTTCAAAGAATTACCCGATGAAGAGCCTGAAACTTATCAAATCGTTGGTGCTGCGGAAGCTGATCCAATGTCTGGCAAGATTTCAAACGATTCACCAATTGCCAAAGGATTGCTTGGGCATAAGCTGAATGAAGAAGTTGTCATTCAAATTCCCGCAGGAAATATGAAAGTGAAGATTTTGAAGGTTGAGTAGGTTAACCTTTCATTTCACAAAGTAAATCAATAGTTAAAAAAGCTTGAGCAATATAATCCTTGCTCAAGCTTTTTTGTAACCCAATCACGCCATTCAAAAGGTTTGTGAAATTCAATGACGATGATATACTAAAAGCGTGGCGATTTCGAATTTGATTAGGAGTGTGACTCAAAATGAAGATTGAGGTTACGGATTCAGCCAGTAAATGGTTCCAACGAGAAATGGGGCTGGGAAACGGAAACGGGGTTCGTTTTTACGGAAAAGTATACGGAAAAACGCCGGTTCATGATGGCTTTTCGTTAGCATTGGCAAGGGATGATGATCCTGAGAAAGTGTACACAAAAACCAATAAAGATGGCATTAACTATTTTGTTGACGAAGATGACCGTTGGTTCTTTAAAGGGTATGACTTAAAAATCGATTTCGATCCAAAAAAGGATCCAGAAAATGTCGTTTACACCTACGAAGCTAACGGTGAACTTTAAACAACTACCAAAAGTGCCAGTGGCCTTGAAGACAATTGCGTCTCCAAGGCCACTGGCACTTTTGGTGTTTAATTAATTCTAATCTTGATCTCGAAATTCAGGCTCTTCGTCAACTGTTGTTGGTGAAACTAAATTCGAGTTCTAATCACTTTGTGATTAGGGCTCTTTTTG